>JAADHJ010000040.1 GCA_013151915.1 Deltaproteobacteria bacterium | reverse complement strand
CTTTTTACGACCCTATCAAAGATGGTAGATGGAAAGGTTGAACTGATTCCTCCATGACCTTATCCCAGCAGATCCTTCAGTACTTCATTACCGGTGTGACCATCGGAAGCGTCTACACGCTTATCGGTCTGGGTTTCAACATCATCTACAACGCCTCCGAGATCATAAACTTCGCCCAGGGGGAGTTCGTCATGCTGGGCGCCCTCCTGACGATTTCGGGCGTACAGCTGTTCCATCTTCCCCTGCCGGTGGCCGGCGTCATGGCAACCCTGGCGGTGGCCCTTTTCGGGGTGATATTCGACCTCGCGGCCATCAGGCCCCTTAAGGACGCCAGTTCCATTACCATGATTATCATTACCGTTGGCGCGTCCATCTTCATCAGGGGGATAGCGAGCATCGTCTGGGGGAAAGAGCCGTACCTTATGAATGCCTTTTCGGGGGAAGAACCGATCCCCTTTTTCGGCGCCGTGCTGCAGCCGCAGAGCATCTGGGTCATGGTCGTCGCATTTATTATCGTCATGGGATTAAGACAGTTTTTCGGAAAGACGTTGACCGGAAAGGCGATGATGGCCAGCGCCGTTCAGCCAAGAGCCGCCAGACTGGTGGGCATCGACGTGAAGTACATGGTCCTTCTGTCTTTCGGCCTCAGCGGAGCCGTCGGTTCGCTTGCGGGCATCGTTATCGCCCCCATAAGCATGGCCCAGTACGACATGGGCGTAATTCTGGGTCTTAAGGGGTTTTGCGCCGCCATCATCGGCGGCCTCGGAAATCCCTGGGGTGTGGTTGTGGGTGGCATCTCTCTCGGTGTCCTGGAATCGATGGGAGCAGGCCTGATCTCCAGCGGATACAAGGACGCCATCGCTTTCATTATCCTTTTGCTCATGCTCTTTTTCCGCCCGCAGGGAATTCTCGGCAGGACAAAGGGGGACCGGTTATGAATATCCGGTCCGGTCTCAGGTCTCCATATGGAGGATTCGTCCTCTTTGCCGTCCTCGCCCTCTGTATGCCCCTGTTGGTCACCAACGACTACTATCTGAACCTCCTCATCATCATCGGCATCAATTCCATTACCGTCATCGGGCTCGATCTTCTCATGGGGTATACCGGTCAGATTTCCCTTGGCCACGCGGCGTTTTACGGGCTTGGGGCCTATGTGTCCGGGATCCTTTCGGTCCGCTACGGGTGGCCCGTTCTGGCCGAACTCGCCGTTGCCCTCATCATCGTTGCCGCCATCGCCTTTGTTATCGGCATTCCCACACTCAAACTTCATGGCAATTACCTGGCAATGGCGACCCTGGGCTTCGGCATCATCGTCTATATCGCCTTTCAGGAGATGGATTTCCTTACCGGCGGCCCCTCCGGGCTGGTCGGAATCGGGCCCATGTCCATTTTCGGCGTTCCCTTCGAATCCGACAGGGCGTATTACCTCCTGGTCTGCGGCTTCCTTCTCGCTGCCCTCATCCTTTCCATAAACGTGGTCCGGTCCAGGGTGGGGAGGGCCCTGCGCGCCATCCACGGGTCCGAGGTAGCCGCCTCTGTCCTCGGTGTGGATATAGCGCGTTTCAAGGTCGGCATTTTTGTTCTTTCGGCGCTTTACGCTGCAACGGCGGGGTGGCTGTATGCTCATTATATAGGGTTTATCAGTCCCAGTTCTTTCGGTTTCCTTTTCTCGATTAAACTGGTGACCATGGTTGTCATCGGGAGCCTGGGCAGTATCTGGGGAGCGGTATTCGGAGCCGCTCTTCTGACAAGCCTTCCCGAGTTTCTCACATTTTTCGAAAATTATGAGAGTGCGCTATTCGGATTGATCCTTCTGGTTGTCATGATCTTCATGCCGAGGGGCCTTCTGAGGGGGGTAGAGGACCTCATGATCCGCGCCTACGGCGCCTTTAAGGGCCCGGCTGCCCAGGCGGATGAAAAGAGATGAGCCCCTTACTCAAAACAGATAAACTGACGAAGTATTTTGGCGGTGTCAAGGCTCTCGACGGGGTGGACATGGAGGTGCGCCGTGGGATTATCCAGTCGATCATCGGTCCTAACGGCGCCGGCAAAACTACTTTTTTTAACGTGGTATCCGGTGTTTTGCGGCCTTCCGGCGGCGAGGTCGTTTTTGACGGGGAGAGGATTTCGGAGAGCCCGCCCCACCGGATCGCCTCCCGCGGGCTTACGAGGACCTTCCAGAATCTCCAGCTTTTCTCCGAGATGACGGTTCTGGAAAACGTGATGGTGGGAATGCACCTTCGATCGAAGTCGGGAATTTTCTCGTCGGCGCTGAAGCTGCCGTCGGCGATCAGGGAAGAACGTGCCATCCGGGAACGGTCCATGTATTGGCTCCGGTTCGTCGGCCTCGATGGGGGATGGGAAAAGATAGCATCCAGCCTGCCGTTCGGCAGACAGAGGGTCCTCGAGATGGCAAGGGCCCTGGCCTCGGAACCTCGCCTCCTCATGCTGGACGAGCCGGCGGCCGGCCTGAACAACAGGGAAACGCAGGACCTTGCTGAATTGATTGTGCGTATCAAAAACGCAGACATCACTATTCTCCTGGTGGAACACGATATGGACCTGGTGATGGAGGTTTCCGAACACGTTATGGTAATGGACCAGGGAAAGCTTATCGCCGAGGGCGATCCCGAGGCTATCCGCAAGGACGAAAAGGTGCTTAAGGCCTACCTCGGGGTTGAGTAAAAAGCCTGGGTTAAGGAACGGCGCACCGCGACAGAGCGCATTGTTTTACCACAGCGTGACCGTTCGAAGGTCACACCACCCTTCGGCGCACTCCGCTTGCTCAGGACAGGCAGGGTTATTACACAGGATAAAATCAGGGATTAGTAATTTTAAATTTTAGGGTCATCCGGTTAATGCGTACCTTAATATTATTATTTTGCTGTCATTGCGAGGAGCATCGAGGGAGACGAGAGTGACGTGGCAATCCCGTGCGGAGCTGAAAAGGGGTATGGTCCTCATCCAGGTACTCATTTCCAGGATGAACCATCAATATAGCAGGGCGCAGGAGGTAGCCGACCGTTGCTGAGGGTCAGGAACATTACCACATACTATGGACGCATCCAGATCCTCAAGGGGGTTTCCATCCACGTGGGGGAGGGGGAGGTCGTCGCCCTCATAGGGGCCAACGGAGCAGGCAAGACAACATTGATCAATGCAATAAGCGGGCTGTTGAAAGTCCGGAGCGGGACGATTAAACTGAGGGATAAGGAGATCCACAATCGTTCACCGGAGAAGATCGTGCGTGGAGGAATTTCACAGGTTCCGGAGGGCCGGCTGGTTTTCTCCCCCCTCACCGTGGAAGATAATCTTAAACTGGGAGCATATATCAGATATCGTTCCGGGGAAAAGGATGAGATCGCCCAGAGCCTGGAAGAGGCCTTCGCCCTGTTCCCTCTCCTTAAAGAACGAAAATCGCAGCAGGCCGGGACTTTAAGCGGAGGGGAACAGCAGATGTTGGCGGTTGCCAGGGCCCTTATGGCACGGCCGAAACTCCTGCTGCTTGACGAACCTTCCCTGGGGTTGGCGCCGATCGTTTCAGCAGAGATCTTCAGGGTTATTTTACGGCTGAGGGAAAGCGGTGTTACGGTCCTCCTGGTGGAGCAGAACGCCCACGCCGCTCTGGCGATAGCCGATCGTGGCTATGTCCTGGAGACCGGGACCGTCGTGCTTCAGGACAGCGCCGACCGATTGCTGGAGAACCGGGAGGTCCAGCGGGCATATCTGGGCAAGGGGAAGAAGGAGATCTGGGACGCCGACTGAGCGCCGAAAAAGCCATTCAGGGACTTTTTACGACCATATCAATATAGATAAGAGGTCTTCATATGAATAAACAGAGGATATGGAATGAATCCGCCGAAAAGATGTCTCGCGATGAGCTGGAACAACTCCAGCTGGAGAGGCTTCAATCCACCCTGAACCGGGTTTACAGGAACGTAAGGTTCTACCAGCGTCGTTTCGACGACCCGGGTCTCCAGCCGTCCGACATCCGGACCATGGATGATCTGGAAAAAATCCCATTTACAACCAAAGACGACCTGCGCGAGAACTATCCGTACGGGATGCTCGCGGTTCCCCTCAGGGAGGTTGTCCGTATCCACTCTTCGACCGGGACCACCGGCAAGCCGACCGTTATCTGTTATTCACGCAACGACCTGGAGAAGTGGAGCGAACTGGTTGCCCGTATCCTCACCTCCGGCGGCGTCACCAGGGATGATGTGGTCCAGATCGCCTTCGGATACGGCCTTTTTACGGGGGGGTTCGGACTGCACGCCGGGGCCGAGAAGATCGGCGCCTCGGTTATTCCCGTCTCCAGCGGCAACACAAGGAAGCAGTTGATGATCATGGAGGATTACCGGACCTCGGCCCTTGTATGCACCCCGTCCTACGCCCTTTTTATCAGCGAGGTGATGGAGGAAAACAGTATCGACATCGGTAGGCTCAGCCTTCGTTACGGCCTTTTCGGCTCAGAGCCATGGTCCGAAAAGATGAGGTCGGAGATCGAGGGCAAACTGGGGATAATCGCCACCGACAACTACGGTCTTTCCGAGGTCATGGGCCCGGGTGTGGCGGGGGAGTGCCACGCGAAATCCGGCCTTCACTTCAACGAGGACCACTACCTCCCTGAAATTATTGATCCGGATACAGGTAAACGCCTGCCCAGGGGCGAAGTCGGGGAACTTGTGATCACCACCATCACCAACGAGGCGATGCCCCTGATCCGGTTCAGAACCAGGGACCTCACACGCCTTTATGTTGACGATTGTCCATGCGGCCGCTCCCTGATAAAGATAGAGAAGGTGAAAGGCAGATCCGATGATATGATCATCATCAAAGGGGTGAACATTTTTCCGAGCCAGGTCGAGGCGGTGCTCAGCCAGTTCGAAGGTGTTACTCCCCACTATCAGATCGTCCTGTCGCGGGACGGAGCCCTGGATTCGATGGAGGTTCTCGTAGAGGTCACGGAGGCCTTCTTTTTCGACGAGATGAAGAGACAACGCGACATCCTGGACCGGATAAAGGATGATCTTCGCAGCGCACTGGGCCTTGGGGTCGCCGTAAAGCTTGTGGAACCCAAAACCATCGAGAGGTTCCAGGGCAAAGCGAAAAGGGTCGTGGATAAGAGGGAGATATAAATTGAAAAAAGCGCTGATAACCGGGATAACAGGACAGGACGGCTCCTACCTCGCCGAGTTTCTTCTGGAAAAGGGCTACGAGGTTCACGGTATCATTCGAAGGGCCAGCACCTTCAATACGGCCCGGATCGACCACCTCTACGTCGATCCCCACCTTAACAACGTCCGGTTCTATCTTCATTACGGGGACCTTGCGGATCCCAGCCAGGTTTATAACATCATCCACAATATCCGTCCCGATGAGATCTACCATCTTGGGGCACAGAGCCACGTTCGCGTCAGTTTCGACATCCCGGAATATACCGGCGACGTAACCGGGCTGGGGACGATACGGCTCCTCGAGGCGATCCGAAGGAGCGGGATAAAGACCCGCTTCTATCAGGCGTCCAGCAGCGAGATGTTCGGTAATTCACCCCCTCCCCATGGCGAGAACACGGCATTTCATCCCAGGAGCCCCTATGCGGCTGCAAAACTCTATTCCCACTGGATGACGGTAAACCACCGTGAGGCGTACGGCCTTTATGCATGCAGCGGTATCCTCTTCAACCACGAAAGCCCCCGGAGGGGCGAGACATTCGTCACCCGGAAGATAACCCGGGCCATCGCCGATATTCAGGCAGGCAGGCAGAAAAAACTCTACCTGGGGAACCTGAAGGCCAGCAGGGACTGGGGATTCGCCCCCGACTATGTTAAAGCCATGTGGATGATCCTCCAGCAGGAGACACCGGAAGATTTCGTCATTGCAACCGGCGAGACGCACTCTGTGGAGGAGTTTCTCATCGAAGCGTTTTCGTACGCCGGGCTCGATCACGGGGACTACGTTGAGATCGATCCCAAATATTTCAGACCTACGGAGGTTGATGTTCTCATCGGTGACCCGTCCAAGGCCCGACGCGTACTGGACTGGAAGCCCCTGGTTTCCTTCAGGGAACTCGTCAGGATCATGGTTGACGCGGACATGGAGGCCATCGGCCTCACTCCGCCCGGCGAGGGGAAAACGATTCTGGCAAAGAAGAATTTCGATTGGATAAAGAGGCCTTAGACGGGATTTCCATGGATCTGAAAGAAAAAAATATTCTCGTCACCGGCGGCGCCGGATTTCTGGGCGGTTTCGTCACCCGGGCGCTAAGGGATGAAGGAGTTTCCCCGTCAAGGATACACGTACCCAGGAGCGTGGAGGTTGACCTCAGGATACAGGAGAACTGTGCCGCCGCCGTAAAGGGGAAGGAAGTCGTTATCCACCTCGCCGCCAGCGTCGGGGGGATCGGATTCAACAGGAGGAATCCGGGCGTTCTCTTTTACGACAACATCATTATGGGCGCCCACCTCATGGAAGCGGCGCGGCGCGAGGGGGTGGAGAAATTCGTGCAGGTGGGGACGGTGTGCGCTTACCCCAACGACACCCCGGTACCGTTTAGCGAGGATTCCCTATGGGATGGGTATCCCGAGGAAACCAACGCTCCCTACGGTATAGCCAAAAGGGCTCTCCTCGTCCAGGCGCAGGCATACCGGGCCCAATATGGGTTAAACGCGATATATCTCCTCCCCGTGAACCTCTATGGACCCAACGACAACTTCGACCTGGAGGATTCCCATGTTATCCCGGCCCTTATCAGGAAGTGCGTCGAAGCCGTGGACGAGGGAAGGGATATTCTCGAGGTCTGGGGATCGGGAAACGCCACCCGGGAGTTTCTTTACGTCGAGGACTGCGCCAGGGGGATCGTTCTGGCCACCCGTGATTACGACGGTTCCAGGCCGGTTAACCTGGGATCCGGCAGGGAGATCAGCATAAGGGACCTGGTAGGCCTCATTGCCGGACTCACCGGCTTTAAGGGATCCATAAGGTGGAACCCGGCCCGGCCGGACGGTCAGCCCAGGAGGCGCCTTGATACCTCCAGGGCCGAAGCGTTCGGTTTTTCGGCCACGATATCCCTGGAGGATGGGCTCGCCCGAACCGTCAAATGGTACCGCGAACATGGGAGAGAGACCTGATGAGCGATCTTTTCGCAGTCATACTCGCGGGTGGCTCCGGAACACGCCTCTGGCCTTTGAGCAGGCAGTATTCCCCGAAGCAGCTTCTCAACCTCGCCGATGACGGTGAATTATCCCTCCTGCAGGATACCGTCAGGCGCCTTGGGTCGAGAGTGACCCCGGACAGGATGGTTATTGTAACCTCCGAGGGGCTCCGTCCCGAGGTAAAAAGGCAGATATCGGATTACCTCGCTCCCGGCGCCGACCGATGCTTCATCGTCGGTGAGCCGTCGGGACGCAACACGGCGCCCGCCGTTCTTCTGGGGGCCATGCTGATTCAACGAAAAGACCCGGACGCGGTCATCATTGCCGCCCCGGCCGACCATATTGTCCAGGACTCCGCGGCGTTCGAACTGGCGCTGGATACCTCCGTGCGGGCCGCAGCCGCAGGATGCCTGGCTACCTTCGGGATCACCCCCCATCGGCCTGAAACCGGCTACGGCTATATCAGGGCAGGTGAAAAGCGGGATGGCTACTTCCTCGTTGAAAAATTTGAGGAAAAACCATCAATTGAGAAGGCGGAGAGTTTTCTGGAAAAGGGCGGTTACCTCTGGAACAGCGGTATGTTCTGTTTCAGGGCCTCCACCATTATCGATGAGGCCAGGCGATACCTGCCGGAAATGATGAGAGCCCTGGAAGAGGTGGACCTGGAGACCCTCTCCGGCCTTGAACGCGCCTACGGTGAAATAGAGGCCATCTCCATAGACCATGGGATCATGGAGAAAACCCGAAAGGCCGTGGTGGTCCCCCTTTCAGCCGGTTGGAGCGATGTGGGAAGCTGGGATTCCCTCTACGAGATCGGAAGCAAGGACGCCGACGGGAACCTTACCAGGGGAGATGTCCTGGCGTTCGATACATCAGGCAGCCTCCTGGTGGGAAGCGGCAGGATGTTGGCCGTTACGGGGATGAAGGATATCATTGTCGTGGATGCCGAGGACGCGATTCTCGTCTGTCCCAGGGGAAAGTCGCAGGACGTGAGAAAGGTGGTCGGGCGGCTGGATGAGGAGGGGAGGACTGAGCATCTCATGCATCCCACGGTTCAAAAACCGTGGGGGTCCTATAAAGTCCTGGAGAAGGGGAGGGGATACCTCGTTAAGAGGATCACCGTCGACCCGGGACAGAAACTGAGCCTTCAGATGCATCGGCACCGAAGCGAACACTGGGTCGTCGTTGCCGGCAAGGCCCTGGTTACAGTGGGCGAGGAGACAGCAGTCAAGGAGGCCGACGAGGAAACCTTCATTCCCCCGTTAACCCACCATCGCCTCGAGAATGTCGGCCAGGAACCCCTGGATATCATCGAGGTGCAGTATGGAAAGGTCATCAGCGAGGATGACATCATCAGGTTCGAAGATATCTATGGAAGAGTCCATGACTAGCGCGGATTTTCCACGGCATATCTTCAGGACCTACGATATCCGCGGGGCCTATGGAACCGAGATCACGGACGGCATTGCCTTCTGTATCGGGTGGGCTTTCGGGCGCATGACCCTGAAGCGGGTTGGGGCTTCATCACCACTGGTTTCGGTGGGAATGGACGCCCGTCTCCATTCCCCGGCCATCAAGGCAGCCTTTACGGCAGGCCTCCATCGGGCAGGATGCAGGATAATGGACCTGGGCCTCTGCCCATCCCCTCTGACCTACTATTCGGCCTTTAAACTTGACCCGGACGCGTTTGCCATGATAACGGCGAGCCACAACCCACCCGGGGATAACGGTTTTAAACTCGGGATCGGAAGGGATACGATCCACTCCGGGGAGATGACCCTGCTGGGGCGGATGGCGCAGTCAGCCCCACCCTTTGAGGCCTCCGGGAGCCTCCCGGAGATTGAGCCCGTGGATATTATCTCCCTGTACGTGGAGGAGATCGTCGGGAGGTTTGCGGACCTTCCCGATGTCCTCGCGAAAGTAAGAAGACCGGTGAAGATCGTCATCGATTCAGGGAACGGTACCGCGGGCCCCGTCCTCCCGGAGATAATGAGGAGACTGGGCTTCGAGATCGTAGAGATGTTCAGCGAGCCTGACGGACGATTCCCCAACCACCACCCCGACCCGACCCTCCCCGAGGCCTTGGATGCCCTCAGAGGGGCCATAAACGGGACCGGAGCGGACGTCGGCATCGCCCTGGACGGCGATGCCGACCGCATCGGCTTGCTGGATGAGAAGGGAGACGTCATCTGGGGGGATATGCTCCTTCTGATCCTCGCCAGGGATATGATCGACGCCGCGGCCGGCAGGGGAGGGGATGAACATCCCCTCGTCATCTCGGAGGTCAAGGCATCCCAGGTTCTTTACGACGAGGTTGAGAAAGCGGGAGGCAGAACCCTGATGTGGAAAACAGGCCATTCGCTCATCAAGGCAAAGATGAAGGAAACCGGGGCCGTACTGGCCGGTGAGATGAGCGGCCATCTCTTTTTTGCGGACAGGTATTACGGATACGACGACGCGCTTTATGCCGCTGTGAGGCTGGCGGAGGTCTATGCAAAATCCCTCGCCGCGGGGAGAATAACATCATTTTCCCACCTTCTCGATGGGGTCCCCAAGGTGTTCAACACCCCGGAGATCCGTATCCCGTGTCCCGACGCGGAAAAAGGACGGATCACTTCCCAGGTCGCCGAGGCATTGGCGCGGCATGAAGTTGATAACGAGAAGCCGCACATTCGGAGGATCGTGGATATTGACGGCGTCAGAGTCGTCTTCGACGAGGGATGGGGCCTTGTTCGGGCCAGCAACACCCAGCCGGTCCTGGTGATGAGGTTCGAGGCCCGGGATCAGACCCTTCTCGATTCATACCAATCCCTTTTCCATGACATCCTGGCAGGGGTAATGGAGAGGAGCCAATGAGCATCAAGCCCCTCTGGCGTCTCATGAGGCCCCACCAGTGGCTGAAAAACGGATTCGTACTGGCGGCCCTTGTCTTTGCCCGGCATCTCCTTGATTTCTCCTATGTTTCCAGGGCTGCTGTTGCAGTGGCCGCCTTCTGTCTCGCCTCCAGCGCCGTCTACGTTTTTAACGACATTGTCGACCGTGAACAGGACCGGATGCACTCGGACAAAAAGGATCGCCCCATTGCCTCAGGTGAGGTTTCCGTGGGGACGGCCCTGCCGTTTGGAATCACGCTCCTCGCCGGGGCCCTGGCCCTGACCGTTACCCTCGGCACTGCTTTTTCGATCTCGGTGCTGTCCTACCTTGGCCTTCAACTGGCCTATAACCTGTTTTTAAGGAAGATCGTTCTTCTCGACATATTCACCATTGCCCTTGGTTTCGTTATCAGGGCGGTGGCCGGCGCGGTTGCCATCGGGGTTGTCATCTCGCCGTGGCTGATCCTGTGCACCCTGCTTATCGCCCTCTTTCTCGGTTTCGCGAAAAGGAGGCATGAGATTGTTCTCATGGGCGATGACGCCGTTCGTCACAGGGATATCCTCAAGGAATACTCCATCCCGTTCCTTGACCAGCTTATATCCATCGTCACGGCCGCCACCATCGTTTCCTACGCCATTTACACCCTTTCGCCCGAGGGAGCCGCCCATTTCGGCGGAAGCTACATGATACTTACTCTTCCGTTTGTCATTTACGGAATCTTCCGCTATCTCTATCTGGTGCATATCCGTCAAAGCGGGGGAAGCCCCACGAAATCCCTCCTGCTGGACGTGCCCCTGTTGATCTCCGTGCTCCTCTGGGGCATGACGGCGGTTGCGATAATCTATTTTGCGGGATAAAGGCAGGCTGCGGGCTATAGGCAATAGGCAATGGGCTGTAGGGTAAAACAAGTCCAGAGTCCAGTGTCCAGAGGGGAAAAGCGGACGCGGGGACACGTGAAGGATAAGCACAAGGCCTGTCATCGCGAACCGTCACCATGTGAAGCGATCTCGTGCGAAGGCTTGATTTATCAGGAATGAAGGGAATAGTACCTATGCACTATAGGTACTTACACAATTATATTGATGTTAAGTATTAAGCTGTTGGAGGTCGGAAAGCATGTCGAAATCCAGGGTCGTTGTCCTGAAAACAACGCCGGAGACGGTTGTCGACGATTATGGGAAACTCATGCGGCAGGCGGGATACCGTGAGGTCATAAGCGGGGAAATCCCCACGATGCTGAAACTGAACCTCTCGTGGACCAAGTATTTCCCCGCCTGTTCCTCCCAGCCATGGCAGGTTCACGGGGTGGTCAAGACCATGCTGGACGACGGGTATCCGTTGGACATGATTATCCCCGTTGAGAACAGGACTGTTGTGACCGACCCCATCAAGGGAGCACGGAACAACAGATGGATGTCCGTCCTCGAATCCAATGGGCTGAAGTTTACCCCCCTTACCGAGGTCAAGTGGGTAAAGCACGAATTCAGAGAGCCGCTGCTCAAACTTGACAAGATCTTCCCTGAGGGCATCGAGATCCCCGAAATGTTCCTGGGAAAGAACATCATCCATCTTCCCACCGTAAAGACCCATGGTCACAGCACCACCACCGGCGCCGTCAAGAACTCCTTTGGAGGGCTTCTGAAAACCGTGAGGCACTACGCCCATAAGTACATCCACGAGGTCCTGGTGGACCTCCTTACCATGCAGAAGGAGCTTCACCCCGGCATCTTTGCCGTCATGGACGGAACCGTGTGCGGCAACGGCGCCGGCCCAAGAACCATGATACCCGTTGAGAAGGATTACATTCTCGCAAGTTCCGACAGTGTGGCCATTGATTCGGTGGCCGCGGCGATGATGGGGTTCGACCCCATGACCATCCCTTATCTGAGAATGGCCCACGAGAGGGGACTTGGGACCGCCGATCCAGGCGAGATCGAGGTCGAGGGAGAAGATATCGAAGGGGTGAATTTCGGTTTCACGGTCAAGAGAAGCTTCGTTATCTGGGGGGACCAGCTGATACGTAAGGGGGCACTGCAGCCCTTGGAAAAGATACTTCTCCATTCGCCCCTGGTCTTCTGGGCGCCAATGGCTTCGAACATCTACCACGACTATGTCTGGTATCCCCTTGTAGGCAAGAGTATTATCCGGAAGTTCAACGACGGCAAGTGGGGCAGGCTCTTTGGCACCTATCGCTGAGCCCAGGAGAAGATGGAAGGGGAAGACCCTCCTTATCTGGACTGTAGTCGGCGCCGCCGCCGTCTTTGCCCTGCTCTCGTTGTTTGCTGATTTTCACGGGCTTGTCCGGGCCCTTGAAAACTTCCCTCTCCACATCCTTTTGGCGGTGGGTCTTCTGGCCTTGGGCAATTACGCCCTCAGGTTCCTCAAGTGGCATTGGTACCTGTCGAGCATGAAGCATCGGATTCCTCTGGGCCCCAACGCCCTGGTCTTTGTATCGGCTTTCGCCTTCACCGTGACCCCCGCGAAGGCAGGTGAGTTCATCAAGGCGTTCATTCTCAAAGCCAGGCACCGTGTGCCTTATACCGTATCCACGGCGGTCCTCCTGATGGAGAGGTTTACCGACGTCCTTGCCATACTCCTTCTGGCCCTTTCAGGCCTGTTCCTGGGATCCCTGAACCCGTTCTGGACCGGGATGGCCGTGATTTTCGTTGTCGTGTTTATTCTGGTTGTAAGAAACAGAAAATTCGTACGGGCAATAATCGAGTGGCTGGGCCGATTCAAGCACCTGAAGGGCATTACGGAGAATCTCCACGAGTTCTACGATTACGGCTGGGACCTGATGGCCCCCGGCATCTTCACAGGGTCCATGATCCTCAGCCTGGCCGCCTGGTTCCTGGAAGGGATCGGCTACTACCTGGTGGCCGATGGCCTGGGATTCCACATCTCAATCCTCGAGGGCGTTTTCATCTACTCGGCGTCAATCCTGGGCGGTGCCTTGACCCTGTTTTTAGGGGGATTGGGCGCTACGGAGGGATCACTGGTGGGTCTTGGCATTATCTTCGGAATGGGTAAAAGCGTTGCCGTTGCCTCCGCGATCATCATCCGCATCATGACCCTGTGGTTTGCCGTAATTATCGGTTGGCTCGCATTTCTGTTCACCCCGACACTCAGATCGCTCCTTGGAGCCTCGTATATGGACAGTCCAGAGTCCAGAGAGGTAAAGTCAGTCCAGAGTCCAGAGGGATAAAGTCAGTCCAGAGTCCGAACAGAATTTTGTTCGCCATGTCGGATCAGGAGTACCGCAAGGTTGTTGGGAGGTTTTGCTCTGACACCAGGATCTTAGGAAAGGACAGGCGATGGGGAAGAGCAGACTATGGAGATAAAGAACGTTCAACGTTCAATGTTCAAAGTTCAATGGGGAAAAGCAGACGCGGTGCACATCGGCGAATGGGCGTAGGGAAGTATCCGCTTTCGCCAAGGCTTCCGCCTTTGTTCCTTGAACCACGATGTGACAGGTCGAAGTGTCGAAGTTTCCTAGACCCAAGATCCTAGACCCTGCTTTCATGACCCCAGATCCCAAGATCCCCCCTGTGTCAGAGACAGGGGTTGGAAGATGGGTATGTGTGCCGCTATTTTCCCCGGCCCGGGGATTTTGGTGTTGCTTTCCGGTGATGTTGGGGTTGTTTTTTGGATTATTGGGGTATCGGCGTTGATGCTTCCCGCCGTAACTGCATTCAGGAGCCGTTTTGGGAGGGTTTCCGGCGGACCTGTCCGCCGGACCTCTCAGGGGCCTGTAATCATCGGATTTAGATACCCAGATGCGTTCTTTGCATCTGTTGTATGAAGTCCGCCGGCCCGAAGAAGAGTCCTCTCAGCTCCTTTTGGACTATGCTGTCAG
>JAADHJ010000039.1 GCA_013151915.1 Deltaproteobacteria bacterium | reverse complement strand
TACTCAACGGAAAGCGAAAAATGTCATTTTCACTTCCCTCACAAATCTTCGATTTGAGCGCCCCTAAGCGGGCGCGTTGATGACTTCTTACGAAATCATCAATTTTTATAGGGTCGTAAAAAGTCCATCCATGGCTTTTTACTCAACGGAAAGCGAAAAATGTCATTTTCTCTTTCCTCACAAATCTTCGATTTGAGCGCCCCCTAATGGGCGCGTTGATGACTTCTTACGAAATCATCAATTTTTATAGGGTCGTAAAAAGTCCATTGATGACTTTTTGCAAAGTCATCAAGATTATTGGCTAAATAGCACAACCCTTGCCGGAGCGCCATCGGCCCCGGAGATTTTAAGGGGCAGCGCGACCATGTGGTACATACCCGCGGGCACCCCCCGCAGGTCCAGCCCCTCCACGATCACCACCCCCTGGGTAAGAAGGATTCGGTGCACTTTGTCGCCCTTGCCGAATTCGGCCACTGACAGATAATCGATACCGATCAGCCGGATTCCCATATCCACCAGAAACTTGGCGCCGTCGGACGCGAGACAGGAGTATGACTCATTAAACTCGGCTTTCCCCAAAAGATCGACATTGTCCGTCTTCAGGATAAGCCTGTGAACGCCCGCCGGAATATGGGCGTTTTTCAGGTCATTCTCGCCGATCATTTTTACCCCCCGCACCTCCACCACCAGCGTCGGGCCCACCATCAGCGAGGGAGAGATGGTATCAATGCCGCCCGCCCCATCGACAAAATGAACCGGCGCGTCCATGTGGGTCCCCGTGTGGGCGCTCATGTCCAGTCTGGTCAGGTTCAGCCGGTCGCCGCGGCTCATTGACTTGACCCTCTGGACCTTTACCGGTGCGTCTCCGGGCCAGGAAACCATCCCATCCCTGATGCTCATTGAAACATCGTAGATCCGTCTGGTTTTCATGTCCGATCCCCCTTTTTAATAAAAACGAGCAGGACCAAAAAGTTCATCGACGCCGCATATAGTACGGTATCGGAACGGGGAGGTCAAAGGGGGAAAATCCAACAGGGGAAAAATCCAACGACAAGGGAGAAAAGCTAATTTAACACAGGGTACACAGGGTTATTAAACAGGGTAAAACCAGTTATTTTTTATTCAGGCTACACTCTTAAAAACCCTCTTTTAAAACCCTGTGGAGCAGCCTTTAATCCGGCTGCGCTGTGATGAGTTAGCTTTGGACCTTGACCTCACTCTCTCTAAGACTATGGATGACAAGTGCAGTAACGGCAAAGAACGGCAAGCATTGGCCGGCTAAACCGGGATTAAAAAGGGGCTCTGGAAGGAGCCCCTTGAACTGCTGTTTTTGCCGGTTCGCCGGATACCGGCTATTTTTTGAGAGCGATAAAGATTGTCCTCCCCGCCCTGTTGATCAGGAACAGGATCGAATCCTTATCCTTGGCCTTCTCGATAAGGCCGTTTAACCCATCGACGTTTTCTACCTTCTTCCGGTTGACCTCCAGGATTACGTCGCCCCTGCGAAGACCGGCATCCTTAGCCGGGCTATCGGGCTCCACGGATGTAATGACAACCCCTTCCGCGGCCTTAAGACCCAGTTTCTCGGCAATAGCGGGGGTAACATTCTGAAGGGTAAGTCCCAGATTGGTCTGGAGCGATTTGTCCGGCTCCCCGGCCCCAACGACCTCATTCTCAGGCTTCATCTCTTCCAGGACCAGGTGAAAAGTCATCTTTTTGCCGTGGCGCAGGGCAACCAGGTCCACTTTTCTGCCCACGGGAAGGTAGGCCACCATGGTTGGAAGCTCATGCTGGCTTTCGACCTTCTGATCGTTGAACCGGATGATCACGTCGCCCCGCTCTATTCCGGCCTTATCCGCGGGTCCGTTCTTGACAACATCGGCCACAAGGGCGCCCTTCCGGGACTTCAAATCCAGGCCCTTTTGAATTTCGGGGGTTATCTGTTGAATCAGGACACCCAGCCAGGCACGGGTCACTTTGCCATTATCCTTGAGCTGGGAGACGATACTCTTGACAAGGTTGATGGGGATAGCGAACCCGATCCCCTGGTTGCCGCCGCTTCGGGTATAGATGGCGGAATTGATCCCGATAACGTTGCCGGAGGTATCAAACAAGGGTCCGCCGCTGTTACCCGGGTTTATGGCGGCGTCGGTCTGGATGAAGTCATCATAGGGTCCGGCCCCCAGCTCACGCCCCTTGGCGCTGATGATGCCGGCCGTCACCGTGTGCCCCAGTCCAAAGGGGTTGCCGATGGCAACGACCCAGTCACCAACCCTCATGGCATCGGAATCTCCCAGGCGGCATATGGGAAGGTCCTTCTTCGGTTTGATCTTGATGAGTGCGATATCGGTCTTCTTGTCCTTGCCGATAACCTTTGCTGGATATTCATCCCCTCCCGCGAGAATGACCACGATCTCGTCTGCATCGTCAACCACGTGGTTGTTGGTGACGATATAACCATCCTTCGTAATGACAAAGCCGGACCCCAAGGCCCTCTTTTTGAACTGGTGCCCTTTGGGTCCGCCGAAAAAACGCTTGAAAAACTCATCCCCGAAAAAATCACGGAAGGGATTGTTCTCGCCGAAGGGGTTCTGCATCTGAGTGCCGTTGCCGTTGCTCTTAATAACGGTCGCGGTGCTGATATTGACAACCGCCGGGCCCTGTTTTTCCGCCAGGTCGGCAAATGAACCGGGGCGGTCCGCCTTTGGAGTGGTGACCCCGTCGGTCCAGAGGTTGTTTGTACCCGCCTTGATAGACGGGGTAAGGGATAGCTGTGATGCCACAACCAGACCTATTACCAGAAACACGACCGCAACCAGGCCTAACGTTGCTCGCCGGAACATTGTTTTCATTGTTCCAATCCTCCTCTTTCTATTTTCTCTCCCCTCGGGTGATTTTGTCCATTTAGGTCGTCCTGTGGCTCCTGGCCAGGATTCTTAGGCGTTCAATCCGCTTTTCCACCGGGGGATGGGTCGAGAAAAGCCCCAGCACCCCCTTGCCTGAGAACGGCTTTACTATAAACATGTGGGAGGTCTCCGGCCTGGCGGGCAGGGGGACGCTTTTGGAAGCCGTTGAGAGCTTCTCCAAGGCCGATGCCAGGGCCAGGGGGTTGCCGTTGATCCGGGCGCCTGTCTCGTCCGCCTGAAACTCCCTCGATCGGGAGATGGCCATCTGTATGAGGAGAGCCGCAACGGGCGCCAGGATGGCGGTGGCAAAAAGGGCGGCGGGATTGCTGTCATCATCCCCCCCCCTTCCCAGGAAGAAGGACCAGCGTGCCATATTGGCAAGCAGCATTATTGCGCCGGCCAGTGTTGCCGCCATGGATGATATGAGAATATCACGATGGCCGACATGGGCCAGTTCGTGCCCGATTACCCCCGCCAACTCCTCATCAGAAAGGAGCTGCCTGATGCCGTCAGTCACGGCCACAACGGCATGCTCCGGATTCCGCCCCGTGGCAAACGCGTTTGGCGAAGGGCTGGGGACATGATAGACGCGGGGCATGGGAAGGCCCGCGCGGGTGGAAAGATCTCTGACGATGGAGTAAAGGGCGGGATCTTCCGCCTCCGTAACGGGCTTGGCCTTGTAAAGGGCCAGGACGATACGGTCGGAGAACCAGTAGCTGCCGAAGTTCAGGACGATGGCAAACCCGAACGCGAAGATCATTCCCGATCGCCCCCCGAACAGGGAGCCCAGTAGCATAAGAAGGCCTGTCATCGCACCCAGAAGAAGTGCCGTTTTAGCTGCGTTTTTCATGGTATTAGTCGTACCTCCGTATAGTGGCTTGATGACTTTTCACGAGGTCATCAAACATTTTCCCCTCCACAAGGAAGTCACTTCTTCTCTTTTTTGCCTCTCCTGCCCATGGCCAGAAACCGCTCCCCGGGTCCCAAAGCCATGGGAAAGTTATCCTCCCCCAGAAGCTCCAGAAGATCACGGGACACCTGTTTCCTGATAAAATCCAAAATCTCGTCGACCTCCCGCCGCATCTGATCCATCTTGTCCCTCATATCGAGGATAACGTCGATGCCGGCAAGGTTGATCTCAAGGTCACGCTCCAACCTGAGGATCATCTCCAAACGCTCAAACTGCTCAAGGCTTATTACCCTCTCGCCCTGGACGCGCTCCAGAACGATGAGGCCTTCACTTTCGATGGCCTCCAGGTCAGCGGGGAGAATCCCCAGACGTCGGCAGGTTTCCGGTAGAGTGAATATCTCTTTTCTATCTTTCATATTCTACCACAATCCTTTTCGAGGGTCCACATTAAGAACTTTATCGAGATCTTTAATAAGGTCCGCAGCCTTGCCTTTGGGTGCCTTGGGCACCTTAATTTTTATGATGGCATAGAGATTACCCTTTCCCCTGCCCTTGAGACGGGGGAAGCCTTTACCCTTGAGGCGGAGTTTCTGCCCGCCCTGGGTTCCGGCAGGAACGGTAAGCAGGGTTGTCGTCCCATCCGGAAGGGGAATGGATATACGGTCGCCCATGGCCGCCTCGCGTATACTCAGGGGAAGGTCCAGGTACACGTCCGCCCCTTCCCTTCGGAAGAATCTGTGGGGAGCCACCTCAACGGTGATATATAGATCACCGGGGGGGGCGCCACCACTGCCGGCATTTCCCTTGCCCGCAACACGAACTTTTGAGCCCGTGTCCACGCCCGCCGGAATCTTTACCCGGATCTTCTCCTGTTTTCTCAGGCTGCCGCTCCCCCCGCAGTTCGTACAGGGTCTGGCAATGATTCTGCCGGTCCCGTGGCACTGGGAACAGGCGTGAGCGAACTGGATGGGACCTTGAGCGATCTTCTCCTGTCCAGTCCCGCCGCAGCGGGGGCAGGATGCGGTGGAAGAACCCGGTTCACTTCCCTTCCCACGACATCTGTCACAGACCGCTGAGTGGGAAAAAGAAACGGGAACTTCCGTACCCTTGAAAGAGTCCTCGAAAGAAATCCTCAGAGAATAACCTAGATCATCGCCCCTGACGGGACCCTGTCTTCGTGACCGGCCGAGGAGATCGCCGAAAAGGTCCTCGTAAACGTGGAACCCACCGGCTCCTCCACCGGACCCGGACCCCGGCTCTCCGGCCGTTCCAAAGCCGAAATTTGAGAAATCGAAACCTCCCTGTCCGGCGCCCGGGGCAGCGTGGCCTAACCGATCATACTCCGCCCGTTTTTCCTTGTCGCTGAGAACGGCGTAGGCCTCGCTGAGTTCCTTGAACCTCGCCTCGGCCTTCTTGTCGCCTGGATTGACGTCGGGATGATATTTGCGTGCCAGACGCCGGTAGGTTTTCTTGATCTCGGCATCGGAGGCGGATCTGGAAACACCAAGGACATCGTAGAAATCCTTCATTATCAGGAGATCTCGATCTTTTTCGGTTTGGCCGCTTCTACTTTGGGAAGTGTGATCTCAAGGATTCCACTCTGGTATGACGCCTTGATTCCATCTACCTGAACCGGAACGCTCAGGATGAAGGACCTTCGAAACCTTCCGTAGGACCTCTCGATCCTGTGGTAGTGTTCCCTGGCCACGTCCTTTTCGAAGGGCCTCTCCCCCTGAATCACCAGGACATCGTCCTTGACCTCCACGGAAATACGATCCTTATCGACTCCCGGCACCTCCACATTTACCAGGATGTCGTCCTGGGTCTCGTAAATATCCACAGGAGGCGCCCAGGTCGAAGACTCGAATTCTTCTTCCAGGTCCCCACGGCCGGTATCTCCCTGAAAGACACGGTTCATACGATCGTGCAGCGCCATCAACTCTTTAAACGGTTCCCTTGCAATAGCCATCTTCAAACCTCCCTTTTGCAATAGCGATGGTAGCAATGATGGACTCGCAACGCCCCCACCCCCGCCCAGTAAAATGACTCGAAGAGACTTTTTACTAGGTCGTCGATAATGTACCATGGAAAATCTAATTCCGACCATGATCATGTCAAGGGGGGAAAACCGTATCGAAAGTGGTGTTCTTCCGGATCGGCGTAAAAAAACAGGCCACTCCGGCCCCCCGATCGTGGGCCGAGCTAAGCCAATTACGAATTTCGGGCCCTACCGTTGACAAGACAGCCTGAATGTCATAGTTTCAGAGGCTGCGCGGAGGAGGGGCCACCCTCCCCCGCCGGGGGAAAAAGACTAAGAAGGACTTTTTACGAAGGTGTCAACATTGATGGACTCGCAAAAAGTCCATCAATGCGTCCGGGGAGGACGCCCAAATCAATGGCTTGCAACGCAAGTCGTTGATTTGTAAGGAAAGTGAAAATGACACTTTTCGCTTTCCGTGGAGCAAAAAGCCGCGAATGGACTTTTTGCGAGGTTATCAAAATTGGGGAGTCGTCTAATGGCAGGACAACGGATTCTGGTTCCGTATGTGGGGGTTCGAATCCTCCCTCCCCAGCCAATCGCCGGCCCCATCGTCTAACGGTTAGGACGCCAGCCTCTCACGTTGGTAATACGGGTTCGAATCCCGTTGGGGTCACCAAAAACCTCGGTGTCAAACCGAGGTTTTTTGGAGTCCAGAGTCCAGAGTCCAGAGGGATAGACCAGTTCAACGTTCAACAGGATAAAGAACGTTCAACGTTCAAGGTTCAATGTTCAACGTTCAATGGGCGCAGAACGTTCAATCCTATCAGGGTCCAGCACCAATCCTTTCAAAAGTGTGAAAGGTGAGCCTGTCAGCCGAAGCCTCGTGCGAAGGTTGGAACTGACCCCACGGGTTTGCCCATTACACCCTATCGGGTATAGTTTATGACTGCAACCGGGCTAATTACCCCCTAAAGGGTATAGTTTTTAATTATTTGCATTGACGTTATACCCGACAGGGTGTAATGTTCGCGTATTCCTGATGTTATTATACCCGAAGGGGTATATCGCAATAGATAAATACGGGGTGTACTGATATGACCATTGGACAAAAAGTAAAAGAGTTGAGAAGGCGCGCAGGGCTTACCCAGGAGGAGTTGGCCACAAGAAGTGGTGTCGGCCTGAGATTCGTTCGGGAACTCGAGCAGGGGAAGAAAACCGTACGCGTGGACAAAGTCGACCAGGTGCTGGCGCTGTTCGGGTATCACCTGGAACCTGTCAAGGGTCAGATCTAAATGGAAGATCGCGGCCGAAGAGCTGTCGTGATGTTTAAAAACCGCCGGGCCGGCATCATCGAGAAGATCCCTGCAGGCTATCGCTTTACGTACGATTCCGACTTTCTGCCCGATGGGGATCCCATCGCCGTTTCATTCCCTCTCCAGGCCGAGCCGTTTGAAAGCGAGGACCTGTTTCCCTTTTTCAAAGGTCTCCTGCCCGAGGGCTGGTACAGGGAGATCGTTTCCAGGACGCTCAAGATAGACAAGGAGGACCTGTTTGGATTTCTGATGAATGCCTGTGAGGACACAATAGGCGCCGTGTGGATAAGGAAAGAATCATGAATTGCGGGATTTGCGCCAACAAAGGCGGGGAGGAACAGGGGTACCACCGGAAGTGCTTGAGAGCGCTTTTCGACAAGTCCGCTCTTCCTTCAATCGGTCTCAAACTGTCCGACGTTCCTCTGGAGGCCCAGAAGATGGCAGGAAAGATGTCCATCTCGGGCGTTCAGCCGAAACTCATCATGTCCCTGGAAAAGGGAAACCTGGTACCTGTCTCTTCCGGCGGACTGTATATCCTCAAACCACAGACGGAAGCTTTCCGCCGCCTTCCGGAAAACGAAAACACCTGCATGAACATCACCCGGGGACTCAGGATAGACGTCCCGCCACACGGCCTGTTCAAACTGAAAGACGGCACCATGGCCTATGTCGTCCGACGCTTTGACCGCTCTTCTACCGCCGAAAGAAAACGGTGCGAGGACTTTTCACAGATACTGGGGCTCGACAAATACACCGGATCCGTCGAACAGGTCGGGCGCAAACTAAGGGAGGTGTCGGAATTCCCGGGGATCGACGCGCAGTTGTTGTTTGAGAGAGTCCTTTTGAGTTTCCTCGTGGGAAACGGAGACGCGCATCTGAAGAATTATTCCATCCTCGAGGATGACAGCGGGAAACTCAGGCTGTCGCCGGCCTACGATATCGTCTGTTCGAAACTGGTTATCCCGGATGAGGAGGATTCAGCGCTCACTATCAACGGAAAGCATAACAGGATAACCAGGGCCGACTTTGAAAAGCTGTCTGAATATCTCCAGATCCCGAAAAAGGCAGCCGCGGATATCTTTACGAGAATGTCCGCGGTGAAAGGCATGGCTGAAGATGAGAGCGACCGCTCACAGCTCAGTGATGAAGACAGGGAAACATTTTTAACAATAGTCGAAGAACGATTTTCCCGAATTTATCCCACCTGACCAAAATCCAATGGTAGACCCCCGACCCACACACTTTCAGGTTCAACGTTCAATGGGACCCGATCAGTCCAGGGTCCAGAGTCCAGAGGGATAGACCAGGTTCAACGTTCAACGTTCAATGTTCAACAGGATAAAGAACGTTCGATCCTATCAGGGTCTGGCACCAATCCTTCAATCCTTCTAGCAGATGCACCTCAAAACCATGATGTTCATGTATTTGAAGCCAAGGTCGGATTACTCGTAAGTACTTCGGGAAAAGCGTCCAGAAAAGGCTATGGATTGTTGCCCAAAAGTGTGAAAGGTGAGCCTGTCAGCCGAAGCCTCGTGCGAAGGTTGGAACCGACCCCGCGGGTTTGTCTCTGTGCTGGAAGAATGCTGGGAGAATGTGCCTTGCTCTGTTTTTAGAGTGTACGACCATCCATTACAGCTGAATGATATACAAATAACTCGTGTCGGGTTTTTCCATCGGGAGTGATAACAACTCTGTCCCATGGTTTGTCTAAATAGCAACAACACGCTATGTCCACTACCTCACCCTTCAAATATGTTTCACCAGAGACCTCGACTGTTATTGTCCTACCGATATCAATCACACCATTAACCGTAGCATTAAACGGCTGGTCTGGCTGTATTTTGTCGGCTAAGCAAGATGGTATTGTTGACATAAAGACAACGGTAGAAACACCTTTTAAAAATTCCCTCCGAGAAATATCCATTTGGGGTCACCAATAAAAACCTCAGTTGTCCTGATTTGGCGCTGCCTTCCCCGCAGGGGTCTGGCACCAGGCCTTGAGGCCTTGGCACCATATACTCAAATTATCGACTTCAAAACCTGAGGAAATGAGGTATGGCCCCCCGAGTTGCCCTACACTTGCATTGTGTGTCATAGAAGAGTTACTTTAAGAACTGCTGGGGGTGCTCGCCAAATACAAATTTTCAAGGTGTCCCCATTTGGTCTAGGATTTCCGAAA
>JAADHJ010000038.1 GCA_013151915.1 Deltaproteobacteria bacterium | reverse complement strand
ATGTTCCGTCTTTGTACTGATCTTGCCACTAGAGCGATGCTCCCTGAGTGTGAAGCGGATGGTCTCAATAAAAAAGTGCGCCGCAGTTTAGGACTTCGCCTGCCCTGGCTTTTCGATAATGACCACCTTCCAGAAACGCTTAGAGAATTGTCTACTTGTATCAAAGATGATGGCAATGATGGTGCTCATGAAGGGAATTTGACTAAGGAAGATGCGGAAGACATTCTCGATTTTACATTTGTACTGCTTGAGCGCATATATACGGAACCGAAGCGAATCGAACTCGCTAATGAAAGAAGGGAAACACGTATATCTAAGACCTAAATTAAAGTTCAGCTGAATTAGCTACGATATGATCGGACAATTGTCTTTGTAAAAAGGACAGTCACGGCTATCCTTTCTGAGGAGTCGACAAACTCATTCATGAAAACCTCCGGTGTCTGAGCATGAATTATGGCATTACCGATACTTTTTGTTGGTTATTTTACTGACGGTCGTTTGATGCAGGCCCAGGGATCAAGCAATTTCGGCACGGCCAGTGCCGGGGCATGAATTTTGGCTTTTCTTAATATATCAATCTAATATGCCAAGAGTCATCTTCCTGCACCAAGAGGGGGTCCGTGGGGTCACCACGGTGGCCCCCCACGGTGGCCCCATCGGCAAAATTGATGACGTACTGGCGTAATTTTGCCGCTGTAGCGCGTTGTTAGGGGGCACAGATGGATTCATCAACAGTCTTCCTACTAGCTGCCGATACAATCCTGCTGCTCCACGTGCTATTCGTCGCCTTTGTTGTGATTGGTTTGTACCTTATATTCGTCGGTAAGGCTCGTGCATGGTCTTGGATCCGCAATCCCTGGTTTCGGTTAATGCATCTTGTAGTAATTGGTGTGATCGTCATTCAGTCGTGGCTCGGCGTTATATGCCCGCTCACTACAATTGAAATGGCACTACGTTCACGGGCCGGCGATACCGTATATTCCGGTTCTTTCATATCACACTGGCTAGAAAATATTTTGTACTATCAAGTGCCACCATGGGTCTTTGTCGTTTGTTATACGATATTCGGTGCTGTAGCCTGTGCTAGCTGGTTTTGGATCCGTCCGCGACGATTTTACTAAATCTACAAGTCACCACGCCACCTAACAAATCGTTAAGCCAGATCGGCGCAAAAAATGAGCGCGTGGGGTCGGATCTCACATCCTCAGGTTTTAGGAAAACCTCAGGCGCCGCCCATAAAGAGACACCCCATCAACAGCAAAAGTAAACCTTAAACAGGGACTGGTTCTCTGCCTTTCTTTCACCGATATCAACGCTCCCATCACATCCGATTTTTCTTAAAATTTGGGGTGAATCTTGGGGTCAGAGCCCAGATCCTCAGGTTTCGGGCGAATCGTTGAGGAACGCGTGGGGTCGCCTCATATCCTCAGGTTTGCTGAAGAGAATCCGCGGCGGAAATGGCAGCGTGAATGGCCAGGAGACCTGCACCCCGCGGCCCGTTGAACGTTGAACCTTGGGCCAGGACCCTGGCCCAGGATCACCACTTCACGCTGCTTGCCGTAGCCGTGATGATTTCGTTCTTTTTTGTCAGGGCCCTGACCTGGAGGCTGAAGGAAGCGCCGTCGGAGGAGTAATTGATTCCAGGGGCGGGGTCCCACATCAGGTCGGCCATATCCGGCGGCAGGCTTTTTGAAGCGAGTATTTTCCTTAACGAATCGTAATCGTATACCTGTGTGTCCTTGGGGTATTCACTGTCCGCGGAACCCGCTGCGTACATCATCAGGGCGGACCGAACCTGCCGGACGTTGGCAACGGCCGTTTTCAGCATGGTCGTATCCTTCTGGTTGTACATACTCTTGACAGGCTGGACGACATCCTCATCCATCGTCTTCTCGCACCCGAGTGAAAGAGAAAAAGTGATGAGCAGGATACACAGTAAGGCGGTCTTAAATGTTTTCATCATTGGATGTCGGACCCGTTCTTCCCCTCTGGACTCTGGACACTGGACTCTGGACTATCTTTTACTTTTCTCTGCCCGAATGGGGGGCTTCCCTGTACGGGATGGGGATGTACTGTACGGAAGGACGTCTGGACGAAGGTTGCGGGAAGAGGGTCATGTAGTGGAAGACTTCCATTGGGACTCCGCCTGAGACGGGAAGACCTATCTCTTTCGCCTCGTCGAAGGTAATGGGGTAATCGTGGGTCCACTGACCGCTAGTCAGCGTCCTGGCCAGCTTATGAGCCGCCGCCTTCTTCATCTTGCCCTCAAGAATCCTCGTCACACAGCGGTTAACCTGTTTCATGGCCTTGCGGCTTATGTCCGCCAGGATGAGCGTTTCATCGTCCACCTTGTCAATGGATTTGCTCTCGGAGGCGCTGATGATGGATGCCGCGGGATATTTCCCCACCTGGGGGTCCACGGGTCCGAGGACAGCGTTTTCATCCATGCAGATCTCGTCGGCGGCCAGGGCAACCAGGGTGCCGCCGGACATGGCGTAGTGGGGGATAAACACGGTTACCTTGGACGGATGCCTCAGGATGGCATGGGCGATCTGTTCCGAAGCCAGCACCAGGCCGCCGGGAGTGTGAAGGATGATGTCGATGGGGATGGAGTCGTCGGTCATCTTGATGGCCCGGATGATGTGTTCCGAATCCTGGATGTCAATATAGCGCATCAGGGGAAATCCGAAGAGGCTGAGGGTCTCCTGGCGATGGATCAGGGCTATTACACGGCTGCCCCTGGAGGTTTCTATTTTTCTCAGAGTGCTGATTCTTTTGGAATCCAGCACCCGGCGCTGAATCAGCGGGGAGAAGGCGGAAATGAGGAAAAGTATCCAGATAATATTTAAAAAACTCATGATTTTCCTCCTGCAGCATCCCGGGGATGAGGATTCTTTATCCTGGAGATGGCCTCCTCATAAGGTGGATTGTGGAAAATAGAGGACCCTGCCACGAGAATCCGGGCGCCCGCTTCGATGACATCTCCGGCATTTTCAGGGCGAATGCCGCCGTCGATCTCAATCTCAGCGTTCATCTTCAGCTCATCGAGCAGGGCCGTCAGGTCCCGCAGCTTTCCCAAAATCCCGGGTATGAATTTCTGGCCCCCAAACCCGGGATTAACGCTCATAATGAGGATGTAATCGACAATATCGGCCAAGTAACGCAGTTGATCCATGCCCGTGGCCGGGTTGAACACCACCCCGGCCCTGGCGCCGTTCTCCTGGATGAGGTTCAAAGAACGATCCAGGTGGGGACATGCCTCCTGGTGGACGCTTATCATATCAGCGCCTGCGTCGGCGAAGGCCTTGATAAACCGGTCGGGGTTCTCAATCATGAGATGGCAGTCGAAGGGCAGGCCCGTACACTTCCTCAATGAGGCAACCACCCCGGGACCGATGGTGATATTGGGTACAAAATGGCCGTCCATCACGTCCAGGTGGATAATATCCGCCCCTGCCTCCTCCACGGCCTGTATCTCGTCGCACAGGCGGGAAAAGTCGGCGGAAAGGATGGATGGAGCGATAAAGATTTCCCTGTTTTTCATGATCTTCTCCAGCGAGCCGGCAGATTGCTTCCCTTTCCCTTACTATCAGGGAACGTCTTTTTCCTCAAGCAGCGATCCGTCCACGTAGGCCTTCAGGGTTCCGGCCTGGGGGACAGGAACAGGAATTGTCACCGATGTTCCGGGATCGATCGTTTGGCTGAACACCTCCGAGGTTTCCTGTCCGGCGGATAGGACGAGACGGAGGTGATGGGGGAGAAAACCCGGCGGGGCGGCATACCGATAGAGGACCACCGGGGATGTTTTTCCCGGTTTTGGGAGGGCCGTGATGGTTAGGCTGACGGTCTGGCCTTCCTTGATGGCACTGCCCGGCAGGGGATGGGTTTCGCTGACGGTCCCGGGGGGCAATTCGGTGGATTCCAACTCATTGATACGGCCGGCCTTCAGTCCCCAGGCCCGGATTGTCGCCAAAACGTCTTCCACCGGAAAACCGGTCAAGTCGGGAAGAAGATATGTCAGGACCGGGCTTCCCTCGCTGAGTAGGACATCCACCTCCTGGCCCCGGGCGGC
This sequence comes from Deltaproteobacteria bacterium, assembly GCA_013151915.1. Taxonomy (NCBI): domain Bacteria; kingdom Pseudomonadati; phylum Myxococcota; class Myxococcia; species Deltaproteobacteria bacterium. The sequence continues at coordinate 11,643 of JAADHJ010000038.1, read as the reverse complement.
GAACACCCCGGCAGGTGGCGCTTGAGAAATAACCGTACCGGGGTCGGTTTCGGCGAGATGAACCCTTGCAACCTTCCCCACCTTGAGGCCGGATTGGGAGAGCTGGAGCTCAACCCGTCTCAGGCTCAGGCCCGCCAGGTTCGGCACATGGACGGTACGGGTCCCCTGGCTCAGCACCACCCGGATAATGCGGTTTTTCCTGGTTCTGACCCCGGCGCCGGGATCCTGGGAGATTATATAACCGGGCGGGACGGAGGCATCGAAGTCGGATGCAGCGATGCTAAGACCCAATTGCCGGCGGCTTAGAATCTCGAGGGCCGCACCTATCTCCTGACCTTGCACATCAGGAACGGTCACCTCGCCGCCGCGTGTCAGGAATGTGAAAATCACCCACGCGCTCAGAACCGCCACCAGAACCATCGCTGATGCCAGTAGAAGGATCTTGCCCAGAAGGCCGAAACGATTCATGAGGTTATCCCGTCCGCCTTGATGACTTTTTGCGAAGTCATCAATTTTTTACCAGCATGGCCGCGTAAAAACCGTCGCAGTTATGCAGATGAGGCCATGTTCTCAGCTCACCCCTGGGCGTAAAGAGGCTTGCGTCCATGTCGCCGCAACGGATTTTGAAATCCTCCAGCATGAAGTCGGCGCTTTCCAGGAATCGGGTCACAACCTCCTCGTTTTCCTCCTGAAGAATGGAACAGGTCGTATAAAGGAGCTTTCCTCCTGGAGCGAGACAGGCGCCGGCCGCCCTTAAAAGATCATTTTGCAGGCGGACAAGATTTATGATGCCTTCGGGGTCCTTTCTCCATTTCCCCTCCGGGTGACGTCTCAGAACGCCTGTGCCCGAGCATGGGGCGTCGAGGAGAATTTTGTCCGGTGGGGAGGCAAATATCCTGGGAAAACTCCGGACGTCAGCGGCAAGGAGGCGCACCGAATCGATCCCAAGTCGGGAAAGGGCCTGTCTGGTCATCCGTAGACGGCCGGGGTTCCGATCCACCGCTATGACTGAGCCGCGGCCGCCCATTATCTGGGCAAGGTGGCCCGCTTTCCCCCCGGGAGCCGCGCATGCATCGACCATGATCTCCCCGGGTTTTGGATCCAGAAGAGGGGCAATCAGTTGGGCGCCCTCGTCCTGAACGGTACAATGTCCCTCCCGAAAAGGCGAGAGGGTCAATGGGGCAATACCTCTTTCGATTACAATGGCGTCGGCGGAGATGTGTCCGGGCCTGGCCGGCAAGCCAAGTGAAACCAGCTCCTCCAGAAGGCTGTTTCTGTCTGTCCTGAGGGTGTTGACCCTTATGGTCAAGGGGCCGGGATGGTTGGTTGCCTGGAGGATCCGGCGGGTTTCCGGGATTCCCCATTGCGTGATGAGGCGATCCACGAGCCAGCGGGGCATTGAATTCACCAGTGACATGTGCCCCCCTGGATCCCTGCCATGGTCAGGCATGGGAGTCTGCGGAGCGATGGAGGCCCGTCTGAGCACGGCATTGACCAGCGGAGCGAATCCGGCGTACCTGGTCCCCTTGGTTGCTCGGACGATTTCATTCACAGCAGCGTGAATAGGGATTTTATGAAGAAAGATGATCTGATAGATGCCGAGTCGCAGAAGGATGCGGACCGGTTCGGGAAGGTGGTTTTTGGGTTTATCCAGCAGGGCGTCGATGCGGTGATCGAGCAGCAGACGATGGCGGACGACACCCTGGGTCAATTCCGTGACAAGCGCCCTATCTCTGGCGGACAGGGAGGAATGGGCGAAGTCTCGCTCCCGGATGGATTCGAGAGATGACTTCCCGTCCTCCCATTCGTCGAGGATCTTCCAGGCCGGGTATCTTGCGCCCTCAGGAGGTCGTTTTCTGCCCGGTTTCGATTTCACTGGGTATGGAATCCTCCGCAAGGAAGTAATTCAGGGCCTCCCTGACTTTCTGGACACTGACCCGTGTATTGATGCACGGTCCCTCGGGCCTGTCCAGGAGTATGCCGATAACCGGAATGGGGTAAGTGTCGGCAATGCCACTTGAAAGATCCCTCTCGCAGGCGATTCCTACAATAAGCTGAGGCTTGGCCTCGATGACAACCCTCCTCGCGAGGGACCCGCCGGTAGCGACAGTCATCTGTATGCCCATCTTCTCCGCTATCCTGGTCAACTCGGAGAAGTCGCACTTTCCGCAGTGTCTGCAGTTCTGTACGTCCACCGTTATCCGGTAGGGACAGACATCCCTCTGAACACAGTGGGGCATCAGAATGAGGATGCGCTTGGGGGGAGCCTTCCTGGTCTCCGATCTCACCAACTCATTGTTGATCTCCACGAACGACCGTCTGATATCGTCCTTGGGGATGCCGAAGAGCCGGCCGACTGCCGTAATGGCGGGCAGCATGTAGCGAATGAGTATCCCGCGTATCCATTTTGTACCGGGCATCACGCGGCCCCGAAGGATGGTCAGGACGATTAGAATAATCCCCATGCTGAAAAGAATCAGCAGGCCGATAAAGGACCAACCGACGATAACGGGAAGGTTTGAACCGAGGGTTTCAAACCCCTGGTAAGGAAGATACCAGAGGACGAAAAGGCCCAAAGCGATCACCAGCTCCAGGCCAAGAAGAAGACCCATGAAGAGGCGTTTCTTTGCCTTGGCCATCAGGGGCATTCCTCCCTGTCGCCGGCCTGTATCATTCCCCCAGCCTCTCTCCCGGCAATGGGCGGTATCCGGAAATGAATTCGGCCGCTCCCATTTCCCGTTTTCCTTCGGGGCACAGGCGGACAACCATCAGCGACCCCGTCCCGCAGGCGATTTCGATTCCGTTCTCTCCGGTTCCCATGATCGTTCCGGGCCAGGACCCCTTGCCGGCCATGGGGACCGCTTTAGTGATCCGAAGCCTCCTGCCGCGACGGGTGGTAAAGGTTCCCGGCCACGGTAAAAAACCACGCACACGGGCGGCGATCTCCTTTGAACCCATGGACCAGTCGATTCTCCCGTCTTCCTTGGTCAACATGGGCGCGTAGGTGGCGAGGCTGTCATCCTGCGGCTGAGGACGCAGCTTTCCCCTTTCCAGGGCGGGGATGCCTTCGAGCAGGGCTTCCGCGCCAAGGTCGGAGAGGCGCTCCGCCAATTGTTCGAAGGTTTCATCCGGTCCTATCTCCACCTTCTTTTGCAGGAGAACCGGCCCGGTATCCATCCTCTCGTCCATCTGCATGAGAGTGACTCCACTTACCGTATATCCCCTGGCAATGGCCCACTGGATGGGCGCGGCGCCCCTGAGCTCGGGTAGGAGGGAGGTGTGTATATTGACGCATCCCAGGCGGGGGATTTCGAGAACCTCGGGAGGGAGTATCCTTCCGTAGGCCATGACCACAGCCAGGTCAAGGTTGAGATTATGAAGGAAGGTCCGAAAGTTCTCATCCCTCACGCTCGAGGGAGTTGCCGGCTCGAAACCCAACTGGATCGCCTTCAAAGCCACTGGAGAAGGTTCGACCTTCAACCCCCGTCCTTTTCTTCGGGGGGGTTGGGTCACGACGCCCACAAGGTCTCCGGCAGCGAAGGCCGCCTCCAGCGCAGGGACGGCGAGCCTGGGGCTGCCCATGAAGACGAGGCGCATCAGGCTTCCTGGGCCAGTATCTTCCGGACCTTTCTCCGGTAAAGATCCCGTCTGACGGACGATGCGTAATCCATGATGACATGTCCCTCAATGTGGTCCAGCTCATGCTGGATAGCCACAGCGAGAAGGTCCTCGGCCTCCAGGATCGTGGGCGTACCCTCCAGATCCTGAAAGTGAACCTGAACCACCTTGGCCCTTTCAATCTCCACGGTAAGCTCTGGGAAACTAAGACATCCTTCCTCAAAGGAGATGGAGCCTTCGGAATGGACGATCTCGGGGTTGAGAAAAACATGGGGGACGCCATCGCCGGTGGGACCGGTAATATTCACAACCACCATCCGTATACTTTCGCCGACCTGTGGAGCGGCCAGACCGATACCAGGTGCGTTGTACATGGTTTCGATCATGTTGTCGGCGAGTTTCCGGATATAGTCTGTCCCGGGTTCTGCTTGTGAACAGACATCCCGGAGGACAGGATCCGGAAAGGTCCGAATAGGCAGTATTGCCATGTGTAACCTCCGTAAAAACATCATAACCCACCTGACGGGCAAGTCAATATCTGGACGGCCTTCCCGTTTGACCGGGTTTCCCGGTGAATGCTATCATGGTAACTTAAAGTCCAGAGTTGCGGAGTCCAGAGTCCAGGGTCCAGAGGGGAAAAACGGGTCCAACGTCCAACGGGGAAGATCAAGCGTATCCATGTACCCGGGTATCGGAGTGTCGAAAAAGGGACTATAAGGGACAGGATACAAGGAACGAAGGGAAAAGGAGCAAAAGATGACGGTGAGATGGGACGAGATCCTTTCCGAACTCAAAAGGTTGAAAGATGTCGGGGAAAAGAACGATGTGCCGGAGGTCAGCGAAGCTGTCATGAACCTCCAGCGGATGATCATTGAACTGCAGGAACATTTCATCGAATTGCTGAGCGAGATCGAACGGTTGAAAAAGACGGACGATCTTCCGAAAAAGGTTTTCTTTCGGGGCACCTATGTCTACCTGGAGGATGATCCGGAGCCCCATTGCCGAAAATGCTATGATGACGGGAGAAAGATGATCCACCTGGGAAGAAAACAGCGCCTGGGATTGGGCGGGAAACCGGGCAGGATGTGTCCGAAATGCAGGGGCTTTTTCAGGGAGTAGAAGGACCGAGGCCGATCTACATCATGTTGTAAGGGTCTACTCTCACATGGACCCTGATTCCTGGAAGGTGAAAGGCCCCTGTGTTTTCCAGCGCAGCGGAGAGGTCCCGGTGGCTGTCGGCGAGAAGAAGAAAATGCCATCGGTGGCGGTTTCGGATCTTCGGAAGGGGGGCTGGAGATGGCCCGAGGATGCGTATCCCGGCCGAACGCGGGATGCGGCCGACGAGTTCCCGAATGGCCGCCATCACCCTTTTTTCCGAGATCCCGTCCGCAATGACCCGGCCCAACCGCTTGAATGGTGGATAGCCGAACTCCTTCCTTATGGCAGTCTCGGTCTTGTAAAAGACGCCGTAATCCTGGCTCAGGGCCGCGACAACGGCGTAGTGTTCCGGGAAGTAGGACTGCACGATGACCCTGCCCCTCGTGCTGCCCCTTCCGGATCGTCCCGAAACCTGGGTAATGAGCTGAAAGGTTCTCTCCGCCGCCCTGAAATCCGGAAAGTCCAGCGCCTGTTCGGCGTTGAGTATGCCTACGAGTGTTATACCGGGAAAATCGTGGCCTTTTGCCAGGATCTGCGTTCCCACCAGGACCTGGATTTCACCACGGTCCATGCGCCTGAAAACGTTCTCCAGGGCGCCTCGTTTTTCCATGATATCCCTGTCCAGCCGCTCGACGACAGCGCCCGGTAAAACAGCCTGCAGAACCTCTTCAATCCGCTGCGTTCCCGTCCCGACAGGGGCAATCCGGCTACCTCCGCAGGATGGGCAGATGGACGGAGGGGGCTGAACGTGTCCGCAGTAGTGGCAGAGCATCCCTCTGGAAAGATGGTAGGTGAGAGTGACGCTGCAGTTCGGACAGGCCAGGGTATAGTTGCACTCGGGACAGAGGAGGAATGGCGCAAAACCGCGGCGGTTCAGGAAGATGATGGATTGTTCACCGCGTTCAACCGTATCCTGAAGGTTCGAGAGCAGTTTCGCCGAGAGGAAAGGGTGAACCGAACGGTCCACTTTGGGGTCCGCCATGTCGACTACCTCGATACCTGGATATTGCGAAGGGGTGGCCCTCTCGGGGAGAATGGCGAGCCGGTATCGCCCGGTTTCTGCGTTTCTGTACGATTCGAGTGAAGGGGTCGCGGAACCAAGGACGACCGGAATGTTCTCGATCTGGCCCCTCTTGACGGCCACATCCCTCGCGTTGTAGCTCGGAGCTTCCTCCTGGCGATAGGATGAGTCGTGTTCCTCGTCCACAATGATGAGACCGAGGTCGGGAACGGGAGCGAAAACACCGGAGCGCACGCCAACGGCCAGTCTGGCCCGTCCTAAAGCCAGTGCTTCCCACGCCGCTCTCCTTTCCCCCGCTGGAACGCCGCTGTGAAAAACGGCCACCTTGCCCGGGGCCATGGTGTCCAGGCGGGAGGTGAGCAGAGGGGTCAGGGCGATCTCCGGCACAAGGAGAAGGACCCCTTTTCCACTGTCGAGCATTCTTCGGGCTGCTCTTAGATAGACCTCGGTTTTCCCGGACCCGGTGATGCCATGCAGTAGGATGACGGTAAATTCGGCCTTGTCGGTGGACTCTATAATAGTCTCCAGGGCACTTGACTGATGGGGTGTCAATTTCAGGATTTTTTTTTCGTCCCGAATACGCATGGATGCCGGTGCACCGCCGGACGGACCTGTTGTGGAAGGCAGGACTATCTCGATGAGGCCGGTTTCTACGGCATCATCGAGCCTTTCCGTGTCTGTTTTACCCTCGAGGTAGGTGGATGTCCGCGGTCCCCTGGAAAGCAGGTCCATGATCTCCCCGAAGGGGCCTTTCTCATGGCATTCGTGGGCCTTTTTCCCCAGGGGAGTGAGGCGGAATTTCGCGCCCCGGTTCCTCCGCTCCAGGGGAGGGAGAAGCATCCTGAGGATAAGACCCAATGGAGAGCGGTAGTACCCCGCTGTCCATTGGGCCAGTTCAAGAAGCCCCGGATCCAGGGAAGGAGTGCCGGCCATGGCCAGCAGGCTGCGGGTCTTTACGGGCGAGTCGTCCACCAGCTCCACTACAACGCAGGTCATGGTCTTTTTTCCGAAAGGCGCCAACACGACGGTGCCGGGTGCGATACGGTCCACAAGTTGATCGGGGATTCGATAGTGGAACGTTTTATCTACAGGACGTGGGATGGCAACCCGGGCAAACCGGGCTGTCATGGGGAAGGGGCATTCGGTTTGGATAAGGACAGCCGTTCGATATATTCCAGGTTTCCCTCAATTCTGACCTCCGTCCTGGAAGGGTAGACCATGCGCTTCGTCAAGTGGACAGGGTCGAGGTAGAGGCATGTGACCCATCTTCCGGTTTCCGTAAGGACCTCGGCACGCAGCGGATAGAGATCCTTTTTCCTGATCCACAGGCGCGCGCCTGTGCCCTCCACCAGGTAGCAGACTGTGCTGTCGAGTCTGGTAAACCGGACGCCGGCATCCCCGGCGAAGAGTGAAGGGAGAATGGACCGCAGATTTTTAACGTCCATTGTCAGGAAGGGGTAAGGCAGATAGCCTGCAAGGAGCGCGTCATGGCGGTCTGCCGGCTCCTCACCCGGCCTCATGGGAACGGTGACGAGGTTTTCCTGAAGAAGCCGCCCATCAACATCCTCCAGAGTAACTGAAACCTGCACGGTTTTGATCCTCTGAAAGTGAGAGGACATCCTTCCCAGCAGGTCCGCGGCGGGGAGGATGTATGCGTTGCACACGGATGGCACCAGGACCAGGATGACGGTGGCCAGCAGTCTCACTTTTCGGTCGTCCCTTCCTCGTAGCAGGCAAGGTAGCGTGAGGTCAGATCCTCCGGGTCGGGAAAATCAAGGGCTTTGGCGAACTCGATGAGAAAACCTCTCAGATAAACCGGCGCAGGTAGGAGATCGTAAGCTTCCTTCTCAATGCTTTCCAGATATATCGAACGGATCCGTGTAATACCGGAGATGTCCTTTAGGGTCAGGCCCATATCCTCACGGCGCCTGCGGATATAGCTTCCAATGGCGTCTACGGGAAATTCCTCACCCGTATCCAGCTTGATGACAACACGGGGAGGCGGTTCGAAGAGCGGAAGGGATTCACTGCGGGAGATATCTCGGGAAATATGCAGATAGGCCCTTTCGATCTTCCGGAGTATCTCCTCCCGTTCCTCTTCTGTAATGAGAGAGTAGGTCGCCAGTGAACCATGGGAGTAAAGGGCTTTCATCTTTTCATAGGCCTTGGCGGCCTCGGCGGCCCCGGTCACTTCCTTTTTCAGCCCCAGGACCTCGTAGTCTTCCCGGGTGGCCCTGTTATTCAAGGGGGACCTCCCGGGTGGATAGTATGAGTTTCCGGACTATGCCATGGATGGTGTGGGAAAAGGGGCACGCGGCATATGCGTCGATTACGGGTTTTTTTAACCTGACGGCTTTCCGGACGCATTCATCCTCGTCAATAGTGCCCAATGGCCGGATGTCGATACCGAAGTAATCACGACACGCAAGGGAGATGTTTTTCCCGAGATCTTTTTCGTCAAACTTGCGCAACTGGTTTATAATTATGTTTGGGTGGAAATTGTCGGCCTCCTTCTGAAGCGCCCTCCCGGCCTCCGGGTCGATCTCGAAGACATTCTTGATGAGCGTGCGTGGGGACTGGATTCCCCGGGCGATCTTCTCTTCCATGGCCTTGTCGACAGCCAGGGTTACCCCCGATTTTCTGGTAGCCCGCTTGAGTTTCCTGTAAAAGGCCGCCTTGATGAAATGATATACGTTCTCCACCGATGTGGGTTCCGGGAGGACAACCAGTATCCCCTCCTGGGCGACAAGAAAAAAGTCCAGGATATTGAAGGCCGTTCCCGATCCCAGGTCCAGGAGGATGTAATCCACGTCCAGGCTGTGCAGATGGCGAATTATCTTCTCCTTCTGCGTAAACTTGGGGTTTGCCATCTCCATGAGCGCTTTGGACCCGCTGATGAGCCACAGGTTCGGGATGGGTGTCGGGGCCATGATGTCGCTCAGATTCGGAACCTTGCGGCGAAGAAAGTCGGTCAGGGTGTATTCGGGAGTCGGCATCCCGATGACCGTGTGGAGATTGGCGCCCCCCAGATCAGCGTCCATGGCAACGCAGCGTTTGCCGGTCCGGGCGAGGTGGATAGCCATGTTCGCTGTTATTACCGATTTGCCCACTCCGCCCTTGCCCCCGCCTATGGCCCAGATGCAGGGTTTTTGGATTTGGGAAACGAGGGTGGGTGTGTCGAACATTTTTCCCGGTCTTTCTCAGTCGCCGTGATTGTAGAAAACCAGGCCGGTAAGAAGCTTGGGGAAAAAGAAGGTGGATTTCTGCGGCATCCTCTCCCGCGCGGAGGTGACCGCAACGAGATCCTTCATGTCGGTGGAATGCATTACGATAAGTATCTGCCCTCCGGTTCTTGCCCTTTCCATGGCCTGGGTGACATCCTTGAAGTACTCAAGGTGCTCCTGGTGGCCTATCTGCTCCCGGGTCATTCCCAGGCAACGCATCATGACGAACTGCTCGGCAAGGGTTACATCAAGTTCCCGGACGGGTTTTGAGAGGTTGGGGATCTCCTTTCCAAGGTCCAGCCCATCCCGCATCCGGGCCCGCACAAAAGAGTTGCCGGCCGGGTCGTACAGGAGAAAACCACGTCCGTTCATACGCTTTGGCGGCAAACCGGCGCGAATGGCCGCTTCGATCTCAGGTTTTACGGAAGTTATTTCAAAGAACCTCGCGAGACAGTCCGAAAATTTGGAAAACTCGAAGTCATCGAACCCATACAGAAGCCGGTGGGTGGGAAGAATGGCCAGGCCCGGGTCCTCCATGCCCACGAGAGCCATCATGAGAAAGTTGTAGCCTTTTTCAGGGGTCGGATCAGGATCGTCGTCGGCCATCTCCCGTGCGTAGGCCAGGGCTGTTTCGTAGCGATGGTGTCCATCAGCGATGAAGAAATCACGGTCAGACAGGAGGTCCGAAAGCCGGGTGATAACCTTCCGGTCGTCAATGACCCACATTTTCCTCCCGATGCCGTCTCCATCGGTAATGTCGACCTCCGGCGTAGAAGCGAAGGTCCCTGTAAGGGTATCCTTGACCGAATCGGCGTCCCCGTCGAACAGGGCGAATACCTGGCTCAGGTTGGTCCTGAATGCTTTCATGACCCGAAGGCGGTCCTCCTTGGGGCCCTTGTGTGTTCTTTCGTGGGGGTGGATACGTCCGGTGTCGAGGGGTTCGAGACGGACCCGACCTATAATGCCCCAGCGCCTGCGTGGGGCGTTTTCGCCCGGCAGGAGGAAAGAATCCTCGATAAGATAGTACTTTGGCGACGTGTCCCGGATGAGAGTTCCGTCGGACATCCATTGCTCCATGAGACGGGCGCCCTTGGTATAATCGCCGACCTGGCCCGGATTGTCGCCCAGAATGAGCCTGACGCAATTCCGGTCATGACGCGAAAGGAGTTCCGCATGGCCGGCCGGGTCAATGACATCATACGGCGGGGCGGCGACCTTTTTGAAATCCTTGATTTTTTCGAGATTGTAGCGAATCCCTGCGAAGGGACGAATCTCAGGCATCAAGTACCTCCCGGTTCAGGTTGAACGATTAAGATAGCACTTGCCCATTCCCTGTTCAAGAGCAGGAAATGGACCTGTGTCGGCAATGTAATTATCTATTTCGATAAACTTACCGAGGGAGCCCTTCTCCGAAAAATCTGCTCTTATCTTGCTGATGGTGGTAAAGGGCTTCTGGAGATGAAGGACACCGGCGCCGAACAGGCGAGATATAAAGATCCCCCGGACAATAACTGTCCGGGGGATCTTTTGTTTTCGTTGTCCATGGATGATGTTGCGCCATCACCCGCCAGGAAAATTACAATGAGAAGGCAGCGCTGCTGGTGACAATGGGGAGATCCCTATTGTTGGCCCACTCGATCCAGCTGCCGTCGTAATTCCGTACCTCGGGATAACCGAGGGCCATAAGGACGAGAGAAGCGTAGGCGGAACGGATCCCTGTCTGGCAGTGGGCGATAACCTTCTTGTCGGGTGTGATCCCATGGGAAGCAAGCAGGACCGTCAGTTCGCCGGCCGGCTTGAGCACCTGGATCCCGTTTTCTTCATGGAGGAGCTCGGTCCAGTTCAGATGTGTCGCACTCGGGATGTGTCCTCCCCGATCCGCCCTCACTTCAGTTCCCTCGAACTCCGTGAGACGCCTTACGTCCCATATGATGGTACCCGGATCGTTAATGCTGGTGAGAACCTCGTTCGCCTTGGCACGGATAGGTTCTTGATCGGAGACCACATAGCTTTCGATACTTACAGCCTTGGTTGGGAGAAACCCCAGGGGTCGCCCTTCCTTTGCCCACTTCTCGTATCCACCGTTGAGCACATAGGCCTTTTCATGTCCGTAATATTTCAGTGTCCACACGAGCCGTGCGCTGTAGGGGTTGGTATGTTCCGCATAGACAATAACTGTCGTCTCAGGGGTGATTCCGTAGTGAATCATCAGGCGCTGAAACTCCTCAACCGTCGGCACGAGGCTTTTGACGCCACGTCGGAAGCTCAGGAATTCATTCTTGTCAATGTGTAAGGCCCCGTCAATATGACCCAGGAGATATTTGGGTTTAACCCTGACATCCACCACCGTGACCTGGTCCAGATTCTGGGCAAGCCACGAGGTTTCGACGAAGTAATCGGAGATGGCGGCAGCGGCGGGCTGTGACAGAACGATGGGAAAGAATATGGATAATATCGTTGCGATAATGATTGTTTTCATGGTGCTACCTCAATTCTTTTAAGGTTGCGGCGGGTTGTTTTCCGCCAATTCATTAAAACTTTTCGGACTTCGCGTTTTTTCCCCACCGTACACATGCACTGGCGATAACCTGCCACGATATCACCCCCCTTCCGGAATTCACG
>JAADHJ010000037.1 GCA_013151915.1 Deltaproteobacteria bacterium | reverse complement strand
AGACCCTTTTCGGCACTGTTCTTGACATTACCGCCAAGAAGGAGGCCGAAGACAGACATCTCGCCATCGAGGAGCAGCTGCGCCAGTCCCAAAAGATGGAGGCGGTGGGCCGTCTCGCCGGAGGTGTTGCTCACGACTTCAACAACATGCTTACGGTGATCACAGGCTTCACGGAGCTGGCCCTCTCCGAGATCGATCATTCTGATCCTCTTTTCAGGATTCTTTCCCAAATTGGTAAAGCGGCCAGGCGATCTTCGGATCTTACCAGACAGCTGCTGGCCTTTTCCAGACAACAGGTCATATCCCCCAATCCCATCGACCTGAACCTGAAAATCGCGGACACTATCGAGATGCTCAAGAGGCTGGTCGGGGAGAACATCAGTTTTACCCTTATTCCCGGCGACGACCTCTGGACAGTCTATCTCGACCCGGGCCAGGTGGACCAGGTTCTGACCAACCTGGCCGTCAACAGCCGGGATGCTATCCAGGATACGGGGAATATCATAGTCGAAACGAACAACGTTTCTCTGGACAAATCCTATTCCGACAGCAGGCCTGATTTCTCTCCCGGAGACTACGTGATGATTACCTTCACCGGACGGATGCGGCATGACCATGGAGGTTGCGGGGAAAATATTCGAACCCTTCTTTACCACGAAAGAACACGGGATCGGAACCGGGTTGGGGTTGTCCACCGTCTATGGGATCATCAGACAAAACGGCGGATTCATCAATGTCTACAGTGAACCGGGAGAAGGGACTACGTTCAAGATTTACTTCCCCAGGTTTGAGTCGGCGCCCCATGTCATCAAAGAATCTGCCGAACCGGAATCCATAACCGGGAGTGAAACTATCCTCGTCGTTGAGGACGAGGAGCAGATACTGAGCTTCATCCAGGAAGCGCTGGAAATACACGGATACCATGTCCTGGGAACCGAAAACCCTGAAGAGGCCATTGAACTCTGCGAAAAACAGGGGGGAGGAATCGATCTTCTCCTTTCGGACGTCGTCATGCCGGCAATGAACGGAAAGGAACTCGCGGAGAGGATAAAAACCATTATCCCGGGAATCAAGACCATCTTCATGTCAGGTTACACGGTCAATGTTGTGGCCCATCGATCGATTCTGGACGAAGGGGTTAATTTTATTCAAAAACCTTTTGATGTAAAAACCCTGGGGAGAGCCATCCGCGAGGTCCTGGATTCCTCGACCTGAAAATTGCAAATCGCCGTCATCCCCTCCCTAATTCCCACCTGAAAACGCTGTAATATTCTTCCCCATCCCTGACCACTCTTCCCTTTTTTTCATTGATGTGGGTAATATTGGAATTATCGGAGGATATTCCAATTTTTCTGGAGGTGCGCATGGCCGGCTGGATCATCTCAGGCATTATCGTTCTCGTCCTTGTTTTTGTTGTTTTCATCTACAACCGCCTCGTCAGACAGAGGAACCGGGTCCTCGAAGGGTGGAGCGGGATTGACGTTCAACTAAAAAGGCGTCATGACCTGATCCCGAACCTGGTATCAACCGTCAAGGGTTATGCGAGGCACGAGGAAGGCGTCCTTTCAAAGGTCACCGAACTTCGCAACTCCGCCGTCAAGGCTCAGGCCACCGGTGAGAAAAGCGCCATCGAGACGGCACTGACCCAACAGCTAAGACAGCTTTTTGCCCTGGCCGAGGCCTATCCCGACCTGAAGGCGAACCAGAATTTCCTCGACCTGCAGAACAAGCTTTCGGAGATCGAGGAACAGCTCCAGCTCGCCCGCCGCTACTATAACGGGACTGTCAGGGATATGAATATCCTTGTCCAGTCTTTCCCGTCCAACTTTATTGCAGATTCTTTCGGGTTCAAAGAGACCGAGTTTTTCGAGATCGAGCTCGCTACACAGCGGGAGGTTCCTGAGGTCAGCTTCTGATGAAACGTCCGGGCATTACCCGCAGCTTCCGCCGGCTTCTTGCGACCCTGTTCTTTCTTGGGTCCATTGTCCATCCCGCCCTCGCGCCGGCTGCTGAAAGCATCCTCTGGATGAACAGCTCTATCGTGGTAAAAACCGACGGGAACATCCAGGTTCATGAAACCATTCAGGTAAGGGCAGAGGGCCATCAGATAAAGAGGGGTATCTACAGGGACTTTCCCACGACCTACCTGGACCGTTTAGGCAACAAGCACCGGGTCACCTTCAAGGTTCTTCACGTGGATAGAAACGGGCATTCTGAGAACTACCATGCCGTGTCCAGGAGCAACGGGACCCGGGTCTATATCGGCAACAAGGACCGCAACCTTCCTACAGGGAACTACACCTACAACATTACCTACATTACCGATCGCCAGATCGGCTTCTTTGAGGATCACGACGAACTGTACTGGAATGTCACCGGGAACGGATGGAACTTTCCCACACACCGCGCCTCAGCGTCGGTTACCTTGCCTCCCGAGGTCCCCATCGAGTCCGTAAAATTGGATGGATTTACCGGACCTAAGGGGAGCAGGGAGCAGTCGTACACCAGTGAAATCACCCCGGACGGGCGGATCCTTTTCGAAGCGACAAGGCCGCTGGGCCCCAACGAGGGTCTGACTATCGTAGTGGGCTGGCCCAAGGGCTACGTCACCGAGCCCACCAGCTTAACACGCGTCGGCTTCATCTTTTCCGACAACCGCAACCTGCTCATCGGTCTGATCGGCCTGGTTCTTATCCTGGGATACTACCTGTTTGTATGGAACAAGGTGGGGCGTGATCCGGTGGCTGGAACCATCATCCCCCGGTTTAAACCACCCGGCCGCCTTTCTCCTGCAGCGGTGCGATATATCCGACGGATGGGTTTTGATAACAGCGCCTTTGCCGCCGCGGTGATCGACCTGGCCGTGAAAGGGTCCCTGACAATCCATGAGAAGGACAAGACCTATACGCTGAAAAAGGAAGAAGGGTTCAACGAGTCCGTCCTTTCAAAGGGGGAACGGAAGCTTTTCAGGAAGCTTTTCGGCAGCCATAAATCGCTTATCCTGAAGAACACCTCCCACTCCAGGATATCAGGCGCCATCGAGGCATTAAAGAAAGTGCTGGCGGGTGATTATCAAACATCCTACTTCAAGACAAACAGTTCCTATCTCGCTCCGGGCCTGATCCTGTCCGCCGCGGCATTCCTGGGAACCGGCTTCGCTACGGCCTCCGACAAGGGGCTTTTCGTCTTCATGACACTCTGGCTGACCATCTGGTCGGTGGGAGTCTACGGCCTGTGGGCGGCCAGGCGGTACCCCATGGCCGTCCTGTTCACTGCTTTCGAGGTGGTGGGTATCTTTTTGCTTACTACCACCACGTCCGCTGCCGTCGCGGCCCTTCTCGTAATCCTCCTGGCCTTGAACATCGTCTTTTATCATCTGCTCAGGTCCCCAACCAGGCTGGGCAGGCGCATGCTCGACAGGATCGAGGGGTTCAGGATGTACATGAAGGCCGCGGAAGAGGACCGGCTCAATGTCCTGAACCCTCCTGACCGAACGCCGGAACTTTTTGAAAAGTACCTCCCCTACGCACTCGCTCTTGACGTGGACCAGGAGTGGTCGGAACGGTTTTCCGATGTTTTGTCAAAGGCGGGGACGGATGGAAGGTCCTATTCCCCCGGCTGGTATTACGGATCCAGGCTGGACACATTTCACGCCGGCAACTTCTCGTCGGGCCTCGGGTCCTCACTGGCCTCAGCTATCTCCTCCTCGTCTACCGCCCCAGGGTCATCCTCGGGGTTTTCGGGAGGGGGATCATCCGGCGGAGGCGGGGGCGGAGGGGGAGGAGGAGGATGGTAGCCAGGGGACGTAGTTAAGTTGTTAAGTTGTTTGAACGCTCATCGCTGCACTGTCCGACTGGCGCGTCTCCACAATTGCCTGCCCTCTCTTGGAAGCAAGGCTGACAGCGGCTTGGCTAATCTCCAACAATCCGGAAACTTCAGCGCCGCTATAACCCAACTCCCTGGTGGCAAGGAAACAGATGACAGCCCTGGCATCACTGAGTCGCCTGTCTCTTCTGGAGCTCATCAAATCATCTTTTCTGATTCGGAACTGTCGGCAAACACGAATAAGCAATTCATCCATGGATGCTGATTCTGAATCCGTGTTGTCTGGCAAAGTCGAGTTTTTTCCTTTGATGGTTTGTGCAAAAGCCTCGCTCCCAAGGATGCGTCCTTCCCTCAATTCCCACTCCGGAGGATAATCGTAGGTCTCCGTTTCAGCATTATTTATTCCTTCCGCGCCCGAACGAAGCCTTTTGATTTCATGGACAAGGAATTCCCTGTACCGCCTGCGTGCCAAAAACACACTCCGCCCGAAATACTCAAGCACTTCTTCTGCTCTCTGAACAGGGAAGGTTCGAGTCCCTGCAAGCACTGAGTGTCCCGTCCATGGATATCGATCCAACATTTCGATATCTTCAACCAGGCCCAACTTGACTGGGTTCAGGTGGATGTACCGGACAAGCTGGAGTAGATAGGATTCTTCCTGACAAATAATCGATTTATATCGATTCTGGAACAGGTGACCGACACGGTCATGCCTTAAGTTGAAGGTCACGGCATAACTCGTCAACAGCCTTTGCATGAAGGTTGCCAGTTTGGATGCCGTGGGTCTTATGAGAAGATGGATATGGTTGGGCATGAGGGACCACGCGAGACAATCGATTCCGCATTCGGTCCCAACAATAGAAAACCTCTTGAGAAAGATGTTTCGGTCTTTATTGTCCAGGAAGATATCTCTTTTTTCGATACCCCTTGCCATAACATGATAAAGCATTCCGCTGATATCTAATCGAGGTGTTCTCGGCATACTGCAAGCGGTTCAAGATCCGGGCCAAAAATATCCCGCTGGGTGCATTCAGACATTTCTGACAGACAACTTAACAACTTAACTACGTCCCCCAAACCCAAAGGAGGCCGGTTTTGAGGGTCAGGGTCCTTTCAACGGCCCGGTTGAGGAACCGGAGGTCGTGGGAGACGATAATACTTGTGGGCACGTGCCGGTCCAGAACCTTCAGCAGGTGTTCCGTAGCGTCCTCGGTAAGTCCTGTGGCAGGCTCATCCAGGATCAGGATCTCGGGCTCCATGGCAAGAGCCGTCGCCAAGGCGACGAGCCGTTTTTCACCCCCGGAAAGCTGATAGGTAACCCTTTCTTCCAGGTGCTCAATATCCAGCATGGAAAGGACCCTGTGGGTGATATCGTGGGCCTCTGGTGCGGATTTACCAAGGTTCCGGGGTCCGAACGCCACGTCCTCGGCAACGGTGGGACAAAAGAGCTGGTCGTCAGCATCCTGAAAAACGAACCCCATACGCCGGCGTGCCTCCCGGAAATCCTCCTCCCGCGTCCGTTCCTTTCCAAAAAGCTCCACAGATCCCGATGTCGGGCTGAGAAGCCCCATCAGGATGTGGAGCACGGTCGTCTTCCCCGATCCATTTGCCCCGATGATACCGATCCGGTCCCCCTTGCCGCATGACATTTCCAACCCTTTTAATACCTCGGCACCGTTGGGGTAGGTAAAGCCGATATTCGACAGGCGGATCACGACAGTCCCCCGGGGAGCTGAAGACCGATCTCAACACCAATAAAGAGCGCCATCAGGCTGAGCGCCGCCCAATCCGACCGTCGCATCCGGAAGTGATGCAGGGTCCAGAACGTCCCCGAAAATCCTCTCAGGATCATGGCATGGTAGATCCGCTCAGAACGATCAAAACTCCGGACAAACAGCATCCCCATAAGATACGCCACCGATCGGTAGGTGTGGAGGTTAGTGCCGGAATGAAAACAGCGGACGCGCATACTGGCCCGCAGGCGAAGGTATTCCCTGTGGATAACCGAGAGATATCGGTAGGTAAAGAAAAAGAGCTGCACCAGCTTCTGGGGCATCCTCAGGTGAACCAACCCGTGGACCAGGTCGAAAACAGTGCTTGTTCCAAGGAGGGCGATGGTCGCCGCGGCGATGGCGTTGGCCTTCAGGGTGATTGAGAACGCGAGGATAATGCCGGCCCGATGGACCGTAAGCCATCCCCATTGCGCCAGAACCTGACCCGGGGTTGTAAACGGAAGAAACAACCACAGGAACAGGACAAATCCGTTGACCACCGACAGCCGGATGGCCACCTGCCGGATTTCCAGCCTGGCAGCGGCCAAAGCCGCAATGGAGAGGGTGAAGGCGAACAGGAGAGCCGGTATTCCACTTGAAACGGCTGTCACCACCGCGAAGGCCGTAACCCCGATTATCTTCACTCTGGGGTCCATCCGGTGCCAGACGCTGCACCCATTGGCGAATTCCTCAAGGTGCATTCAGATACCCTTTTTCCTGCTCATTCCCCAGAGGAACGCCCCTGCTATGCCGATGATATATCCAAGCCCTCCGAGGATCTGGGAGAGGCTCGGTTTCTCCATGGCCCGCTGGATATTGATGATCGATTCCTGAATCGGACCGAGCCTCCTGGCGAGAGCACGGTCAATGGCTTTGTCCAGTGACGGCCCCTGCGGCGCGCTTGCCGCGCCGGGGACGCCGCTATCGTTGGTAACCGGAGCGTTTTTGCCCTGTTCAGGTATGGGTTCGGCAACGCCGCTCACGGTATCAGCGGCCGGAAGGAGTATCTCGTTCCGGTGGCCCATGCTCGCCTCCAGGACAATCCTGAGATCCCCTGGATGCTCAACGGAAAAGACAAAGACACCATCGTCATCGGTGCGCCCCTCGGCCACGACTTTCCCATTTTTATCGTAGGCTGTAACGCGGGAATCCCGACTTGGAGTGCCGTCCACAAAGTAGCTTTCCGTGTGGATCTTTCCACCCTCCTCGTAGGCGTAGATGTTCACCTTGTGGGCCAATGCCTGACCAACGGTCAGGAAAAAAAGGGCCGTACAAAGTGCGGCTGCCGCCATCCAGCGGTTCATCGTCGGTCTTCCTCCCTGGATTCAGCCTTGATCCCGAGAATCTCCGGCCTGACCCTCCTGAGGAAAGTTACGCAGAATCCCGTGATTATCCCCTCGATTATCATGACAGGGATATGGGCCGCGACAGCCACCATGGCCGCCTGATAGAAGTTTTTCCCGGTAAGGGCGAGTGAAAGCCCGACGAGGCAGGCCCCCACCGCCACCGAGACGAATCCGGCTCCAAACCCCCCGGCCCAGGCCGTGAGCTTTGACCCTCTACGCACGAGCCTTCCGAAAACATAGTACGAGAGCACCGCCGGAAAAGCCATGACAACGGTGTTTACCCCCAATACCGTGAGGCCTCCGAACTGAAAGAGGAGGGCCTGGAGGGTCAGGGCAACGAAAATGGAGGGGAACGCGGCCCATCCGAGGATCAGGCCGTTAATACCGTTTAACACCAGGTGGACGCTGACCGGCCCAGCCGGGACGTGAATGAGGGACCCCACGAAAAAGGCCGATGAGAGGACCGCCACCTGCGGTATCTTCTCCGCCTTGAGTTGACGCATGCCTATTGCCAGGCCGGCGCTGGCCAGCACCGCACCGCCCGCAAGAAGCTGGGGGGATAACACTCCTTCGCTTATGTGCATCGCTCAATCATTTCATGTCCCTCGTCCGGACCCAGATAACCGCCCCTATCTCCACGGGGACCTTCTTCCCGTCCCTCTCCATCATTTTATCGTCCTCCGAGAGAGCGGCAAACCCCCACCACCCGGCCCGTGGAATGCCGTAGGTGAAGACCCCGTTGGAATCCGCCTTGAGCACCTGGGTGAGGTACGGATCCGCCGGGGGTTTTATATTATCCGTGTTCAGGTATTCAACCTCCACCTCGGCGTACGAAACCGGCTTGCCGTTCACCTTTACGATTCCCTGAAAGACGTTCCCGGTCCACAGGCCATAAGGGCGGGTCAGGGGAACGATCTCCGTCTTCATGCCCACCTCGGCGTCCCATCCCTTTTCCAGCCCGAACGCGTCTACGACGACCTTGGTATAGTGAACGATATACCGGCCTTCGGCCGGCTCCCAGTACGGCACCGGGTCGAGATAGAAAACATAGTCACCGGGACGCCTGATCTCATAATCGGCCGACCATGTGGAAAATCCCCTTATCTTCTTTTCGCGAAGGGCCCCCGTCAGGTCGGTCTTCCTGCCGCGGAAAAGCACCCCGAAACGAACGGGCTTTTCCATCTGCATATAGCCGTTCTCCATGGGGTGAATGAACATGGCGTGGATGTTGACCCTGTTCCCCTCACCCTGCGAGATGATATCGTCGCTGGGGATCAACGCACCGAAATGGGCATGGGCAACCTGGGCCTGAGCCGCCAACGCCGCCGCTACAAAAATGACCAACAGCCATCTTTTCATGTATCCCCCCCTCCCACAGAAAATACGTAACATGTAATTAGAAAAGCGTGCCACAACACAAATAACCTCTTACGATTTTTTATTACGGGCTGTCAAGATAATTGTTTCCCACGGAGCTTGACAAATGAGTTGTTGAGGAATATTTTTTCCCCGGAACATTTCGCGGGGCCTTCACTACAATGATGCATTCTTAATCCGGTTGGCGGAGCCTTTACCGTTCCGTTTCCGGAGGGGATTGTTCAGGACAGGAGGTGGTGTTAATTATGGCATCGCGGATTGAGGTCCATAATCTGCGCAAATCGTTCGGGACGATATCAGCTGTAAACGATATCAGCTGTGAGGTGGAGGCGGGAGATGTCCTTGGCTTCCTTGGCCCAAACGGCGCCGGCAAGACGACCGCAATGAGGATGATCACCGGATATCTGATGCCGGACGAGGGATCAGTCAGCATATGCGGCATTGACGTCCTCAAGCATCCCGTAGCCGCCAAAGGAAAGTTCGGTTATCTCCCCGAGGGGGCGCCCCTCTATCCCGAAATGACCCCATACTCATTTCTCGGCTTTGTCGCCCGGATTCGCGGCATCGAGGGAAGTGCGAAGGAAAAACGGCTCGGGGAACTCGCCGAGCTCGTTCACCTCAAGGATGTCTGGAAGCAGCCCATTGAAACACTGTCAAAAGGGTTCAAAAGGCGGCTGGGGCTTGCCCAGGCGATACTCCACGACCCCCCTGCCCTTATCCTGGACGAACCCACCGATGGTCTGGACCCCAACCAGAAACGGGAGGTGAGAGACCTCGTCAGAACCATGGCGGAGGACAAGGCCATCATTATCTCCACCCACATTCTGGAGGAGGTTCGGGACGTGTGCAGCCGGGCCATCATTATCGCGCGGGGTAAAATCGTGGCTGATGGTACGCCATTGGAACTTGAGACCATGTCGTCCTATCATAACGCCGTTTCCATACTTGTGTCCGCAGACCAGGAGGAATCCCTCACCGATGCGCTTCATAACGTTCCAGGAGTGGAGAGGGTTTCCTCGGCCGCCGGGAACGGGGACATGGTCATTTGCACCGCCTTTCCCCGGGAAGGAGGACCAATTCTGACCGAAATCGCCAATCTCCTGAACGCCGGGCCATGGCATATCCAGGAACTGCGGCAGGAATCCGGACGGCTGGACGAGGTTTTTCACACTCTGACCGTTCCAGCCCGGGAAACCACAGAGGGGGGGCGAATATGAAGCGGATGGCATCCATCTACCGGCGCGAAATGGCCTCATACTTTTCTACGCCTCTGGCGTATGTGTTCGTCATCATATTCCTGGTTCTCACGGGAACCTTCACCTTCTACCTGGGCGGGTTTTTCCCCAGAGGGCAGGCCGACCTTCAACCGTTCTTCACCTGGCACCCGTGGCTCTACCTTTTCCTGGCCCCCGCCCTCGGGATGCGGTTGTGGGCCGAGGAACGCAAAACAGGAACCATCGAGTTGATCATGACCCTGCCTGTTTCCATGATGGAGGCGGTCCTGGGCAAATTCCTGGCCGCATGGTCCATGATCGCCATTTCCCTGGGCCTGACCTTTCCCATCTGGATAACCGTAAACATCCTCGGCAGGCCCGATAACGGGGTGATCGCGGCGGGATATGTCGGAAGTCTCCTGATGGCCGGGGCTTATCTCTCCATCAGCGCGTTCTTTTCCGCATTGACCCGCAATCAGGTCATCGCATTCGTAATCTCCGTCGTGGGCTGTTTTGCCTTCCTCCTCTCCGGGTTTCCCATCGTCCAGGACTTCTTCCGTCCCTGGCTTCCCTCGGCGGTGGTGGAGATGCTCGGATCCCTCGGTTTCCTCCAGCACTTCGACACCATCACCAAGGGGATACTCGATTTAAGAGACATCATCTACTTCCTCACCTTTATAGCCCTATGGCTCCTGGCCGGCGCCTGGGCTGTGGATCGCTGCAAGAATTGAAAGGGGAGGCCGACAAATGAAAAATAGAAGATACCTTACAGTAGGCGGTCTTGTCGCCGCGGTGGCGATCTTTCTTTTGATCAACACGGCGGGCCGACCTCTTTTTCGATTCGCCCGACTCGACCTGACTCAAAACAAGGTTCACACCCTGTCAAAGGGAACCGTCCACATCCTTGAAACATTGCAGGATCCTGTAAAAATACAACTATACTGGTCAGCCGGTGTCGCAAAGGACATGACCAGTCTGAAACTCTTTTCACAGCGGGTTTTGGACCTCCTGGAGGAATACTCCTCGGTTGCGGGGGGAAAACTGACTCTCGAGGTAATTGATCCCGAACCTTTCTCCGAGGCGGAGGACGACGCGGTCCGCTATGGGCTGCAGGGGGTCCCCACGGGAAGCAGCGGCGAGACTCTCTACTTCGGCATCGTGGGATTCGGGAAAAATGGAAAACACCAGGTTATTCCCTTTCTTCAACCCGCCAGGGAAAGCTTTCTGGAGTTCGACCTGAGCCGGATGGTTTACTCCCTCGACCACCCGGAAAAAACAAAGGTTGGGCTCCTGAGCGCCCTTCCGCTTACCGGGGGATCGTCGCCCCGCAACCCATTCAGTATGGAACCGCCGTGGATCATCGTGGATCAACTGCAGCGTCAGTACGATCTGAAGGTTCTGCCCAAAGACGAGGAAGAGATCCCGGACGACATTGGGGTGCTGATGGTTGTCTACCCCCAGGGCCTCGGTAAACGGTCCCTTTACGCAATTGATCAGTTTGTCCTGCGCGGGGGACATGCCCTCGTCTTCGTGGACCCCATGAGCGAACTCATGGCGGCCCAGGGTCCCGCGGAGGGATCCACATCCGGGTATGCGCCCAACAGGCTGCTCGGCGCCTGGGGGGTAAAGCTGACACCGGGCAAGGTGGTTGGAGACATGGCCGCGGCCCAGAGGGTAAGTTATCAAGGGCGTTTTCGAACCCAGGTCATCGATTACCTGCCCTGGCTTGCCGTCCGGGGCAACATGCTCAACCGGAACGAGGTGGTCACAGGACAGATCGATCAGCTCAATCTGGCCAGTGCAGGGTCTCTGACGCCTACCAAGGATGCCGGGACGAAATTCGTTCCCCTGGTGCAATCCACATCACAGGCGATGCTGCTGGACCGCAAGCAGCTTTCCTTCCCCCCGGACCCAAAACGTCTTATCGCCGATTTTAAACCGGCCGGAAAACCCTTTACCCTGGCCGCCCGTATCAGCGGGCCCGCGACGACGGCCTTCCCGGACGGACCGCCCCCACCGGAAAAAAAGGACAAAGCCCGCAAAGAGGGACAGAAAAAAGCAAAGGAGAAAAAACAGCTTCTCCAATCGAAAGGCCCGATTAACGTTATCGTGATCGCGGATACGGATCTTCTACAGGACAGGTTCTGGGTAACCATCCAGGACTTCTTTGGAAGACGCATCGCCATCCCCAACGCGGGGAACGCCGATTTTGCCATCAACGCCCTTGACCAGCTAAGCGGCAGTTCCGACCTCATCAGCATCCGGAGCCGCGGGACATCTTCCCGCCCGTTCACTCTGGTTGAGAAGATACGACGGGAGGCCGAGCGCAAGTACCGGGCCAAGGAACAGGAACTGACCGCAAAACTTGACAAGACGGAGAGAAAGCTCAACGAGCTTCAGGGCAAGCGCAAGGATGCGGAATCCGCCAAACTGACACCGGAACAGCAAAAGGAAATTGACAAGTTCCGGCAGGAAAAGGTCGATATTCGAAAGGACCTGAGGGTGGTTCAGTACCAGCTCAGGAGGAATATTGAAAGGCTTGAAACGATGCTCAAATTCATCAACATCGCCCTGGTTCCCATCCTTGTCGCGCTTGGTTCCATCATCGTGTGGTTCATACGCCGAAAACGGAATATGGGGTTCCCGGCCTGACGGATCGGCAGGGGTCCGGCTAATGTCAACCAGTTCTTGACAAGCGTCCGAAATACCGGTGAAGTACAGCGGTAGAGGAGGACTATGCACATGAAGAAGAAAACGCTTCTGCTGGTGGACGATGCCGAACTCTTCCTGGTTATGGAAAAATCCTTTCTTTCCAGAAAGGAACTCGACCTGCATTCGGCCATGTCCGGAACGAAGGCCCTTGAAATCGCCCATGCGGTAAAGCCGGACCTGATTCTCCTGGATCTTCACATGCCCGGCATGGACGGCGACGTGGTCTGCGCAAAGCTGAAGGGCGACCCAAGTACGAAACACATCCCAATTATTATCGTCACATCCGAGCGGAACCCTGAAACCCTGAAAAGGTGTATCAATGCCGGGTGTGACAGGATCATCTACAAACCATTTACCAGGGAATCCCTCATCGGTGCGGTCCGGGAGATTCTGGTGATGGCCCAGAGACGCTACCAACGGGCGACTGTCAACCTGGCGTGCACTGTGGGAGTTGGGGGTCTTAAACTGAACACTACCATGCACGTCCTGTCAAAAGGTGGGGCCTTCATCGAGATGGGTATCCCCCCGGACTCCGGTTCGGAGATAGATGTATCCTTCTCTCTTCCCGATTCCAATTACACTATCTCCACCGTGGCCATGGTCCGATGGGCAGCCAACGTCAGAAGGGGCGGTTCATTGGGAATAGGCGTCGAGTTCCTGATCATCGGCGAAGCCGAGCGTGAACTTATCCAGGCATACATCGACGAGGAGCTGAAAAAGCAGCGGATGAAGGCCGCCGGCATTGTGGATGAGGAGTGAGTGAAGGGGGTCAGGACCTGTCAGTGAATGAAATAGGCTATGGCCATGAGAAAATCTATCCCCAGGACCAGCCCCACGTTGGCCCCCTGTGCCGCGATCATTTTCTCGAAATCGTCATGGTGCTTCAGGGTGATGACGGCGGCCTTGAAGGCGAGGGGTAGGGTCAGGAGGGTAATGAGCATTGCAATCGGAAAGACGCCCGATGCGACACCCCAGACGATGAACCCGTAGCAGACGCCCAGAGAAATCGTGTAGACCCGCGCCGAGGCCGACCTGCCCAGGACGATAAGAAGGTGACGCCGCCCTCCGGAACTGTCCGCTTGCAGGTCCGGGAATTCGTTCAGGAAGAGCAGCAGTGATGTAAGGATGCCTGGAGGCACGGAGGCGAGCAGCACCGTAGTGTTCAGCTCCCCGGTCATGGCGATGAAAGTGCCGACGACCACCATGCTCCCAAGACACATGCCCGCGAACAGTTCCCCCAGGGCAAATTTGGCCAGGCGGCTTGTGTAGAACACAGTCGTCAGCCCCCCCACCAGGATAAATCCCAGCAGGATCCAATTTGACCGCCATGCCAGGTACAGCCCGATCGCGCCGGCCAAAGCCAGGGTACACCACGCGGCGATCCTGACGCCCCATTCCGAGGTAAGACCCGCCTGCAGGTTCCCGCTCCCTCCCGAGAACGGAGTTCTCCTGGTAAGGGAATCGATGCCGGTCCGGAAATCGGAAAGTTCGTTGAAAAGATTGACGGAAACGTGAGCCAGGACCGTACCTGCCAGGCATAGGAAAAAGAGCAAAAAGCTGAACCGTCCGTATTCGTGGGCCAGGGCGCCCCCGATCAGGACGAGGACAACGGCCAGAAGAAGGAACGGCGCTCGTATCTGGGCGGCCCAGACTGCGGTTTTCGGCTTCATCCTCTTCCCTCATTTCAAAAGCGCGGGCAAAACGTGACCACCTGGTCACTCTGCTTTGTATACCTTCGACCCGAGTCGGTCAAGAACTGAAGATCAGGGGAGAAAATGGGCGGAGGATGGAGGGGGGTCTGCTCTTCTCCTCAATCGAGTTATTGAGACCACTATACCGAGCAACAAGATAATAGCGAGTATCTGTACCGGTAGACTCAGTTTCACCAGGAACCATGCAAGTGCGATCAATGGCAATAGCAGGACCCTGACGATGGGCTTAGCCCAATTGGAATCTTTCAGCCATTCGGCTACAGATGGCGAATAGCGGTAGTAGGCATCCACAAACAGTCGGCCGGGGCCGTTGGTGAGCAGGAACTGGTCCCGGAACCGGCGGAGGAGTTTAACCACCGGTGCCTCGTATGACCCATAGACCGCTGTGGCGATAAAACAGCCATCGCTTCCCCCGGTTGCTTCGTTTTCCTCAGCTGTATAGATGATAGTGTCGGATGCTCCTGAACTTATATTCTCAGCGGTATCTTTAAACCAAGCGTAAACCGTTTTGGTTCCACTGCCGCTACTTAATACAAAGGGTACATTTGCTGAGTAATCGGTAGTAGAAGTTATGGAAGTAAAGCTGCCGGGCGCCGGTGCTGAGGATGTCTCTGAGATGTAATAACCTGTAACACCTATACCATCAGCCGCTGACAGGGCAAGGGTAACGCCGGTTGATGTCGTATTGGAACTACCACCGTCAATGAGGATATATGGATTTGTGGGGGCTGTGATATCTCCGGCTCTTAAAGAATTGTAGGCATTTATCCTTTTACCCGTGGTGGTTTTCCCGCTAAGAGCCGGCAGGGAATCCCCGTTCTCCAATATCAATGCTTTCAATTGGGAGACTGTAAGGGATGGGTTTTGTGCCAGCAAAAGAGCTGCCAGACCAACCACATGTGGAGCTGCCATGGATGTACCTTGCTTAAATGTGTACTCTGTACCGCTGAACGTTGTGGATGAACATGTAACTGAAATATCATCAAAATTCACACCACCATATTGAACAGTTGCATCAGAGGTTAAACCAAACATGAGAGAAACCGATGCATTCCCCTCGTAATATTTCAAATCGTAGGTTCTTTTTACCCAGGTTGGCCGGCTTCCAGATAGTGGGGTTCCAGCCAAATCTGAATATGTTCCACCTGTAGAAATCATTAGATGAATATAATCGTAAGAATTTTCTATTATATAGGAAGTTTGCAATGATAATGTGCAACCTGATTTACCAGATAAATTAAATGTGGGGCTGGCAACCCAGGAATCAGTGTTTGCCAGGTAATCGAGAACCCCTGAGCCATCGTCCAAACTTTTTGAACCTGAATAATAATAATCTGAAGTAATACCCCATGTATATCCGGATACTGTATTGGTAATCCAACCAGGCACTGATCCTTCAAAATCCTCCCAAAAAATAGTTTGGCGTGCCGGTTTAAGGCTGTATATATTTGTCCCTGGTGCACCAACATCCACTGAAGTAGCCCCATAATTTGAAAATGAAGCTAAGGAATCATCCTGGTCAGTAGCAGAGACACTGATTATATTGTCGTAAGTATAATCTGAGGGGTAAAAATGAGCTCCTCCGGCATCATTGTTATTTGCGGAATTCCCAGCCGCAAATACCATTAAAACTTCAGCGTTATTCGCAGCGGAAATTGAATCCATCATAGCTTGGTCGGACGGCCCACCACCAGCACTGAAATTAATAATTTTTGCTCCATTGGCAACTGCATAGTCAAAGCCAAGAACAATGTTCGCGGTGGTGGCCAAGCCGGCGAAGTCAAACACACGAACCGGCATAATCTTTGTGGTCCATGCAACACCTGTAATCCCGATACCATTATTTCCTACCGCCCCTATTGTTCCGGACACATGTGTCCCGTGGCTATTTACATCCATCGGATCATTATCGTTATCAACGAAATCCCAACCCCTAACATCGTCTACATAACCATTTAAATCCGAGTCTATGCCGTTTATTACTTCTCCTGAATTACTCCAGATATTTCCGCTGATATCAGGATGATTGTAATCGACACCAGAATCAACGACAGCGACAATTACCGATGGTGAACCTGTAGTGATGTCCCATGCTTCAGGTGCATCAATATCCGCATCTGATGTACCGAAGATGCCACTAACCGTTTGTCCTGTATTATCAAGTCCCCATAAACTGGGGTAGTCAGGATCGTTGGGGGTTGTTGATTGGAGATGATAAATGTAATTGGGCTGCACATATTCAACTTCCGGCCGGCTTTGATATTCTTTAATTGCATCTTGCACTGATAACCCTGGCCGAACTTTCAGTTGTTGCACTCCTATGGGACCAAGATTCCTAAGTATATTAGAACCCAAGCTTGTATTGAGGGATGCTCTATTTGTTGAAGATGCTGCAACTTTAAATTTTACCAGTATCTCCCCCTGAACATAATCTTGACTAAAAGCAAGTGTTGGAAGCGTCAAAATGAAAAGCGATGTGATGATTGCCAAGCATAACTTCATAAGAGCATTCAGCATTACTCGGCCCCCAACGTATAAATGCGATTTGGCTCTGCATATAAAACATCCGTCAGCTTACTCAATTCATTAATTGCGTCTTTTTCTGATAATTCTTCAGGTAATAGGATGAGAACGGTTTTCCTTTCTTTAGATACTGTCTTGAGGGTTCTTGCTCCAATTGAAGAAATGATCTTTTCCATCTCTTGATTGGTTACTGTATCTTTGAATCTGACGATCAACTCGCCCTTAACAATCTTTTCCTCTTTGTCTGGTGATAGAGCCGGTTTTTTTTGAACTTCTCTATTTCCCTGCCTGGTATTGGTTGTCCCATCTGAAGTAACAAAGGTTCCGCAACCTTGAATAATAAATAACAGGATAATAAGGACTCGTAATATGAAATTCAGACTCTTCAATTGGCCACCTCGGAACGCATCGGGATCAGGACGTGAATTGTTGTTTATCCGATCCTTCTTGTCAGAAATGCCAAGATTCACGTTCTGCCCACTTTGATTTTCGCGTGCAAAGGAAGGTCATGGTCGGCAAATGGTATGTAAGAATTGTAATTCCCAAAGGATGCTCTCTCCCCATTAGATTAGCATGGGTATGGTACACCTTTGGATGGGGGCGGAGCAATGGTCTGATTTTTAAGGGAAAATTGAGCGCAGGGGGTCAGGCACTATTGGCGCCGGTCTTCATTCAAATTCAACTTCCTCAGGATAAAGGCGGGGGAAATAGTACCCGACAGCCTCGACTGGAAACGCCGGCTTGAGCGGTCCTTTGTCGGAATCGGATCGCAACAGTTTCTTGTCGAGGAGCTGTTTCACAATGCGCCGACCCGTACGCTCAGCTTTGCCTGTGAGCAGGGCCGCTTCCCCACGGGAAATCCGGCCCCGAAGAAACACCTGCTGTAAAACCTTCCCGGATCCTCTGGGCAATTCATCCATCAGGGCCTGCTGCTGTGCGTAAGCTCCTATCCTTTTCTGCATCCCATCGAGGTCCAGCAGGTTCCGCATAAAATC
>JAADHJ010000036.1 GCA_013151915.1 Deltaproteobacteria bacterium | reverse complement strand
GAGGTCCATTCGGCCACCACAGGTACCTTTAATCTTTCAGGTAGTACCACCACCGGCGGCGCCTTCTCCCTCACTACGCCACAGAGCAGCAAGTTCTCTTTGGGCGAGAAGGTGGACGTCCAGCTCACCGATACCGCCTCGGGCTGCGCGGCGGCATTTACCATCGACAAGCCGGCCTACTCCTACACAGTGCAGTAGCGTACGGGTCGGCCATGAAAGCGGAGAGATTGAAGATAGAAGGATTGAAGGTAGATGGATTGTAAAGTAGAAAGAGAGGTCAATATCATGGAAAAATACACGCGGCAAACGGAAAAGACAAGAGACGAGAGGGGTGCGGCCCTGGTGATCGCGCTCTTCATCATCACGGTCCTGACCGTCCTGGGCCTACTCACACTCAACACCTCCATCGTGGAGGTCAAGATGGCCGCCAACCAGAAGATCTCCAGCCAGGCTTTCTACGCGGCCGACGCGGGTCTCGAGAGGGGCCTTTCGAACCTCATCCAGGATTTCGAAAACGACAGCGGCGCCGGCAGTCCCTGGGGCAACAGCACCTACGCTGTGGCCGGAACCGTCACCGAGACCGCCAACAACGGGTCCACGGCCTTCGATGTAAACGTCCGCTCCATGGACATGTACCTGAACAGCCCGGCCGTCAAGCGCCTCAACTTCACCGGAGGCACCAGTGTTGGAAAGGGCTCGTACCAGCTTTACCTCTACAAGGTCAGCCCCACGGAGGTCTACCTCATGTCCTACGCCACCGGCCTTGGCGGAGTGGCGGCAGTAGAGTATCATCTCAAGGTGGAGGACCTGTCCCCCTACAACAACGCCATCTTCACCGGCGCGGGGATCACGGGACATTTCCGGGGGTCCGTGGACCTGGCGGGCAGCATCTATTCAAGGGGAAACATGAACGCGTCCGGATCCCTCGGTTTCTACAACAACTATGCCGACGCTCATAATGGGCTGGGCGGCTTGAGCGGTCTCCTTCCTCCGGTGACCGACCTGGACGCGAAGATCCGGGTCAAGGGTGGTGACTTCACCTTGGGCGGGTCCGCTTCGGTCGGTACATCCAGCGCCAACGGGGCCTACTCGAACATCAACGTGGACGGAACCATGACCTGGGGATCGCAGACCAGCTACTACGACGAGTTTTCGTCCGAAGTGCCCGACGTTCCCATGCCCACCATCCTGGATGGGCTGACCGGGGAGTTCGGCAGTGCCTTCATCAGCAACTGCATCGCTTCAGAGGGTTACGGAGGCAGCGACTCCAACATCGCCCGGGAGATTTACGAGGACTGGGCAACGGGTACCGGCTGCTTTTCAACCTCGGATTCCGTCGGGGTAGTCATAAACTCCGACGTGACCATATCAAGATCCACGGCCTCCTTCTCCAACGTGGACGCATACGGCAATGGACTCTCCTGGGATGAACCCTCAAAGATCCTGACCATCCAGGGCAACGTGGTCATAAACGGGGCACTGTCACTGGGCAGCGGCGGAGGGTGCGGACACGGTGGAGGGATGATGGGAGGAGGTGGAGGGATGGAATACATCGCAGTGGGCCCGGCGTCCTCCACCACCGGCAGCGACCCGGAGGCGGGAGCCACCCTCTTCGTGCGTGACTCGACGACTATAAGCAGAGACTTCAAGGCCCTGGGAGGATACCTGAAAGGGGGAACCAATACGAACAGCCTGGGCGTGGTGACTCCGGCCGACATCACCTTCACCGGCCGTTCCGGTGATGCCTACACGGGGTTTTACTACGCCGCGACCCAGATCAATTTCAATAAGCAAGCCAAATTCGGCGGCACGGTCATCGGCGGGGTGGTTAACTTCGCCCAGGTCCCGGACATGTTTCAGGTCCCCGCGCTGAAGAATTACCTCCCCCCGGGCATTCCCGGCGGACACAATGTCCTCTCCTTTACAGACAGGGATTGGAAGAGGGTGTATTAGAGGTAGGGTCCAGAGTCCAGAGGGTGGAAGGAGCAGTCAGGATATGGGTAACAAACATATAAGCCAGAGATGAAACCTGAAACGAAAAATTCCCCGGGAGAGATCCCGGGGAATTTTTCGTGAGAGTATATATGAGGATCTGTCGGACGATACGAAAAAACGTACCGATTTACACTTGCCAACAGTGTGAGGTGTTTTGGTGTTTTATACAATTAGTTGTGTTAAAAGGATGGGTTAAGTACAAAATATTGTGGTTTTCGTTGAAGGGATAGCCGTAACTTACCATAAAAGAAGATTTTTTTAAAAAAAATACTTGACAAACCATATTTTGTTTTTCATAGTTTATACAAATTTTAGTAAGTTTGCATATATTTAAAAGAATTTGTCGGTTTTTGAAACTGTTTTCCATCTGTGATGGGTCGGGAAAAAGTCCATCAGCTAACCGTGGACGGTTTAGCCCCGGGCTGGGGTAGAGGTTGTCAATAGTTATGATCGAGGAAAGATATGGAACAGGCGAAGAAAGGTCGACAGAGGGACAGCAGGGACAATAACGTCCGGAAGCTGAGAGAGGCTATGATGATCTCCAGGGCGGAACTTGCCCGGCGTGCGGAGGTGTCGATCCCGACGGTGGACCGGATTGAAAAGGGACTGCCCTGCCGCATGGATACAAAGAGGAAGATTATCATCGCTCTTGGGATGAGCCTTGATGAGAGAACCAAGGTTTTCCTCGATTAGGGGAGGTTTGTATGGCGCTGTTTGGGGGTTCCAAAAATCTGGCCGGACTGGATATCGGTTCCAGTTCCATAAAGGTTGTCCAGCTCAAGGAAACGGGGAAGGGGTACCGCCTTGTCAATCTAGGGGTCCGGGCCCTCCCCCAGGAGGCCATCGTTGACGGGGCCATCATGGACGCCGGCGTCATCAGCGATACCATCAGGGAGATGGTGCGCGACATCAAGCTGAAGGTTAAGGACGTGGCCGTATCCGTATCAGGGCACTCGGTGATCATCAAGAAGATCAAGGTCCAGGATATGACGGAGGAGGAACTGGAAAGAAACATCCAGTTTGAGGCCGAACAGTACGTTCCTTTCGACGCCTCCGAGGTAAATATGGATTTCGTCATCCTCGGCCCCTCCCGGGATGAAGGTAAGATGGACGTTCTCCTGGTGGTGGTTAAGAAGGACGTCATCAACGACCTCGTCAATGTTGTCAGGGATGCCGGCCTCAACCCGGTGGTAGCGGACGTGGACGCCTTTGCCCTGGAGAATATGTACGAGACGAATTATGTGCTTCCGCCGGAGGAAGTAGTCGCCCTCGTGAACGTGGGCGCATCTACAACCAACATCAACATCATAAAGGATGGGGTGTCCATCTTCACGCGGGATATCTCCGTTGGGGGGAACCAGTTTACCGAGGCAATCCAGAAGCAGCTGCAGGTCAGCTTTGATGAGGCCGACCAGTTAAAAAGGGGGGAGACCGTCGGTGAAAAAGGTCCCGCTGAGGTCAAGCCTATCCTGGGGGTTATCTCGGACAACCTGGGGCAGGAGGTCCAGCGGTCCTTGGACTTCTTCAACTCGTCCAACCCGGAGATCAAGATCGGCCGGGTTTCCCTCTGCGGGGGAGGGGCCAAGGTTTCGGGCATCGTCCAGTCTATTGAGCAGAGGCTTGGGGTGCAGGTTGAGATGATTAACCCTGTTGAGAGCATTACCTTCCAGAAGAAGAAGTTCGACCCGGCGTATATTGAGGAGGTCGGTCCCATGCTCAGTATCGGACTCGGGCTGGCCATCAGAAAGGCGCATGACCGATGATTAAGATAAATCTTCTTCCGGTTAGAGAGGAGCGTCGGGCACTGAGCGCCCGGCAGCAGCAGCTTTTTTTCTTTCTGCTGCTTATCCTGGTTTTCATCGGGATCTATTACTGGAATTCGTCCACCAACAGGAAGATCAGCAATACCCGTGCTGATCTTTCCCGTGTGGATTCAGAGATCGCCCGGCTTTCCAAGGTGGTTAAACAGGTTGAGAAGTTCAAGGCCGACAAAAAGGTCCTTCAGGAAAAGATAAGGGTGATCGGTCAGCTCAGGATGAACAGACAGCTTCAGGTTCACGTTATGGATGAGCTCAACAGGGCGCTGCCTCCGCAGGTCTGGCTTCTCTTCGTACAGGAACGGGGAGACAATCTGACGATCCGGGGAAAATCCATGACTCCCGATGATATAGCGAATTTCATGAGAAACCTGGACAAATCGGAGTACTTCAGTGATGTGGAGTTGGACGTAACCACCCAACAGGATATGAAACTCGGGGACCGGAAGATCAGGGTCAACGATTTTTCCATCCGCTGCAAGATCGCCAATGGGCAGAATCAGGCATAGGTAAGCCTGGGGCAGGAAGGAGAAGGAAATGGCTATAGATGCCGAAACCGTCGCCAACCTATCGCCGGCGAGAAAGGCACTGCTGATTCTGGTGGTCGCCGGGGTTATTGTGGGCCTCTATTGGTACTCTTTTTACCGGGGCAAGGCTGAGGTGTATAACAGGCTTAAGACTGAATACAGCAACAAACAGGCGAAGCTCAACGAGAATCAGGCCATCGCCAGGAATTTGCCGAGGTTCAAGGAGGAGGTGGAGAAGCTCAACCTTCAATTGACCAGGGTTGTCCAGGAACTGCCTAACAAGCGGGAGATTCCCAACCTGCTTGAGACGCTCAGCAATCTCGGATCCATCAATGGGCTGCAGGTCGTCTATGTAAAACCCATGAGCGATGTGAACAGGGACTTTTTCGCTGAGGTTCCCATCCAGATCAAGGTCAAGGGAGGCTATCACGAGTTGGGGATGTTTCTCGACGCCGTGAGTAAACTCCCCAGGATTATCAACGTTGGAAATATCACCATGGGGCATCCGATGGAGGACGAAGAAACGGGCTCGATGATTCTGGATATCAGTGCCCTTGCTACCACCTACCGATACATTGAGAAGGGGGGTTGATCCATGCGATCCGTTCGGCATGGTACTCGCGCCTGCTTCGCAGTGTTGTCACTTGTGGTTCTAATGGCCTTCGGAACCGTGGCGTGTCAGAAGTCCACTCCTCCGCCGAGCACCAAGGTTCCGGTGACCGTTAAGCCGCATAAGAAAACCGCCGCGGTGCCGGTGGCAAAGGAGGGAAAAACGGAAGGAGCGGGTGTGTTTGTTTACAACCCCGCCGGTCTCAGGGACCCGTTCGTTTCCCTTGTCAAGGTGCGTAAGTTGAAAAATTCCGTCCCGGAAGAGCAGCTGACCCCACTTCAGCGGGTTTCCCTTTCCGACCTGAAGGTCGACGGAATTGTCATTATGGGCAAGAAGGTCATGGCTCAGATTATTGCCCCGGACGGAAAGCCATATATCGTAACCGTTGGAACCCCTATTGGACAAAACAGGGGAAAGGTTACAAGGATCACATCCGAGAATATTGTTGTTCAGGAAGAATTTGAGGATTATCTGGGCCGTAAGATTACTCAGGAAACGGTCCTCCGTCTCCACGAGAAAAAAGGGGAGAGTTTGTGATGAAAAGTGTGATCAAAAAGCTTCCGTGGGCCATGCTGGCCTTAACGCTGGTGATCGCAGGCTGCGCCGGCCAGGCCGGCCAGATGAAGAAGTCCGTGGAAAAGGCGGCGGTGGCCAGGATTCTCTCCGTGACCGGGGAGGATCTTCCGGACAGGGTCCGTTTGACCATTGACGGTTCGGCTCCCCTGACATACACGGTATTCAGGCTTTCCGAACCGCTCAGACTTATCGTCGATCTTGCCGATACCGACGTTACCCAACTGGGTGATAAAATAGACGTTTCCCTGGGCAACGTGACCAGCGTTGTTCCCGAACAGTTTGATGAGAAAGCCGGACGCATCGGTCGCCTTGAAATCGGACTCTCCGAACTGTGGGATTATGAGACGTCGCGTGTCGATAACCAGATCATCATCGATTTCATGAAACCTGTTACCGTGTCCGAGCCGGAGATCGCCCCGGCCCAAGCCGCTGTGGCAGTGACTCCGGAGGAACCGGTCGAATCCCCCTCGACCGGGATGCCCCAGTCGGGCGCGCCGGAGGTGGTGGAACTGACCGTGCCCGAGGAGACGACCCCAGTAGAGACAACGGCTGTAGCTCCAGTGCCCGAGCAGCCAGCCCTGGAACCGGCGACTGTCGTCAATAAGGTTCTTTTCTATGAGGAGGATGGCCATTTCAGTATGGAACTTGTCGGGAATGGCTCCCTGAAAAAATATGATGCCTTGAACCTCACAGGTCCTGCACGGCTTGTTGTGGACGTCTGGGGAGTCAGCAAGGGATTCAAGCCGCGGGTTATCCCCGTGGAGATGTCCGGAGTAGCCAGGATCCGGGTGGGTGAACACGCAAAAGAGGGAAAACTGCGCTTCGTGCTTGACCTTGAGGCCGAGACGGTGCCTCCCTACGTGTTTGAGGTCCGAGATGATCGGCTGATTGTCACACTTGGCGTAGAAGGGCCCAGTGAGATTGCGGTGAAGGGGGTTCCTGAACCTGTGCAACAGGCTCCAGAGGCCGCTCCGGCGCCCGCTGTGGAACAGGCCGCAGAGGCTGCCTCGGCACTCGCTGTGGAACAGGCCGCAGAGGCCGTCCCGGTACAGACCCCGGAAGCTGCTCCTGCACCACCCGTTGTGGAACAGGCCCCGGAGGCTGCTCCTGCACTCGCTGTGGAACAGGCCCCAGAGGCCGTTGTGGCGCAGCAGGCCGCACCTGAGCCCGAACCTGTTCCCTCGACGACGAACGTTAAACAGGCCGAACCCGGTCCTGCCATATCTGATATCCGCTACCGGACCGAAGAGGGTGGCGGCGCCGTCCTGAT
Source organism: Deltaproteobacteria bacterium (assembly GCA_013151915.1). NCBI lineage: Bacteria > Pseudomonadati > Myxococcota > Myxococcia > Deltaproteobacteria bacterium. Next base: position 38,161 of record JAADHJ010000036.1, on the reverse strand, counting down.
TATTGCCGACTCTCCGGTTAAATATTCGGTTTCCCAGCCGGATTCCCGCCATCTGATCGTGGATCTGGACAAAGCCGATCTTCCCACCCGGCTCGTCAGGAGCCAGGATACGAGGGATATCGGAGGTCCCCTGCTGGCGCTCAGTTCCTTTAATCCAAAGGGAGCAGATGGGGCGAGGGTCAGCCTGACATACGAGGAAGGGACCCAGTTTCAGGTGGAACAGAATGGAATTACTTTGACGGTTATTCTGGCTTCGCCTGTCCAGGAGCAGCCGGCTGAGGTCGCTCCTGTCGAGATTTCCGCCCCGGCGGCGGCTCAGCCGGCGATGGAGGAAAAGCCGGCTAAAGCCGAGGCGCAGGTTGCTCCCCAGAAAGCTCCAGGCGCTGCCGAGCAGATAGTTGAAGCTAAGGAGGCACCGAAATATACGGGGGATTTGATGACCCTGGATTTCAAGAATGCGGATGTTCTCAATGTCCTGAGGCTTATCGCTGAGGTCAGCGGGCTTAACATCATAACCGGTGACAATGTCGGCGGCAAAATCAGCATGAGGATGGTCAACGTTCCATGGGACCAGGCGCTTGACGTGATTCTAAAGACAAAAGGCCTTGGGCAGATCCGCGAGGGCAACGTTATCAGGATCGCCCCTGTCGTCCAGATCGAAAAAGAACGTAATGCCGCACTGACGGCAAAAAAGGCCCAGGAACAGGTGGAAGAACTGCTCCTGAAGATTGTCCCCCTGAGTTATGCCAAGGCTGGAGATGTTGTCGGCCAACTGACCCCGTTTCTCGGTCCCAGGGGCAGTATCAATACGGATTCCAGGACCAACTCCCTTATCGTCAAGGACGTGAAGGGAAACGTTAAAAAGATTGAGGACCTTGTCGCCGAGTTGGACATACCTACCCCACAGGTCCGTATCGAGGCGAGGATCGTCATCGTGGATGAATCATGGTCCAGAAACCTCGGTATCAAGTGGGGCGGCCATGCCGCTACCGGCGGGGGAACCGAAATATTCGGTAACGCGGGAGTGAGCGATGCGTCCTACGGCGGTGGGGATTTTGCGGTCAATCTACCTGCATCCAACCCGACGTCTGTCCTGGGCGTGTCCTTCGGTTCGGTGGGAAGCTTTACAAATCTCGACCTGAGGCTCAGCGCCATGGAGCAGGCCAACAAGGGCAAGATTATTTCAAGCCCGACCCTTATGGTTATTCAGAACCAGGAAGCGTCCATAGAGGTCAACAACCCATTCCCTGAGAATCGGACCTCCACCAGCGTGGGCGCCGATGGGGCTACAACCACCACATCGGTATCCTTCTCCGACATCTGGACGAAACTCAAAATTACACCGCAGGTGACGAGCAACGATGATATTTTCATGAATGTAGCTGTTGAAAAGGATAGCAAGGGGCAGCAGGCCACCTTTGAGAACAACACCTACACCGGCGTAAACTCCCATAAGCTCGAAACCAAGATCATCGTGAAAAACAATGGGACCGCCGTAATCGGCGGGGTGTACACAGAGAATAAACAGGACGGCAAAAGCAGCGTTCCTTTTCTATCCAAGCTTCCTCTCCTGGGCAATCTTTTCAAAAGTACCGCCAAAGAAAAGACCAAGGAAGAGCTGCTCATCTTTATCAACGCGTCCATAGTCAAGAAATAGGGGTCGGAGACCCCCCGACACTTCCAGGGAGGCGATGATACCCGGCAAAAAGCGCATCCGATTTTTCAGCGGATGCGCTTTTTTTAGGAGGAATATTAAATGCTGCGTTTTCTTACCGCGGGTGAATCGCACGGTGAATCGCTTATGGCCATTGTGGAGGGTTTTCCGGCCGGTGTCGCTGTAGAGGCCGAGTCCGTTGATCGGGATCTTGCCCGACGTCAGAAAGGTTATGGCAGGGGCCAGAGAATGCAGATAGAGAGTGATCGGGTAGAGATCCTGTCAGGTGTCAGGGGAGGAAAAAGCCTCGGAACTCCCATCGCCATGCGAATTCGCAACAGGGATTGGGAAAACTGGAAGACCGTTATGGCCGTTGATGCCGGGCAGGTTGATGCCAGGACGGTTACCCGGCCCCGGCCCGGTCATGCCGATCTTTCCGGGGGGATAAAGTACGCTCACAAGGATTTTCGAAACGTCCTTGAGAGGGCCAGTGCCAGGGAGACTGCCGCGCGGGTGGCCGTGGGAGCCCTGGGGAGAATTCTCCTGAAAAAATTCCATATATCAGTATTGGGCCATGTCCTTTCCATCGGAGGTGTGGGCGGCTCGAAGATAAAATTGACCAGGCCGCAGCAGGGGCCCGAGATTGAGAATTCTCCGGTGCGATGTATTGATCGGAAGTCGGAGACGGCCATGATCAAAAGGATAGAGAAGGCTGAATCTGAGGGGGAAACCCTCGGAGGAGTTATGGAAATCCAGGCATTCGGGGTCCCTGTCGGTCTGGGAAGCTACGTCCACTGGGACAGGCGGCTCGATGGCGAACTGGCCCGGGTAGTCATGAGTATCCCAGCAATCAAGGGGGTGGAAATCGGCCTTGGTTTTTCCGGAGCTGACCTGGATGGATCGCAGGTCCACGACCCCATCAGTTTTCAGGGAGAAAAGGGATTTTTCCGCGAAACCAACCGGGCGGGGGGTATTGAGGGAGGGGTTTCCAACGGCGAGACCATCGTGATAAAAGCAGCCATGAAGCCCATCCCGACGCTCGCTTCGCCTCTTTCATCAGTTCACTTTCTCAGCAAAAGGCCAACGTCCGCTGCTGTTGAGAGATCCGATGTTACGGCGGTCCCGGCGGCCTGTGTCATTGCGGAGGCTGTCATCGCCTTTGTACTCGCCCAGCATATGTGTCGGAAATTCGGTGGAGATTCCCTGGAGGAGATGCATCGAAATTTCAACAGTTACCAGGATTACGTTAAAAGCCTTTGAGTGCGGTTTTTCTTGCCCAACGCACAGGAGAGATTTTCGTGGATCTCGATGATGGGATTGTCCGCCGATCCGGGATGTCCATCGTTCGGATCTTCGCCCGGCTCGGGGAGAACCATTTCCGGCGGATCGAATCGGCCCTAAGGCCTCTCCTTGAAGGGGTTGCCCTCGAGGATTTTATTCCCGCAATGCTGCGTGAGCGTTCCGCAATCTATGAGGAGGCCCATTTGATAATCGACACGGATGCCCTCACCCCCTCCACAGGTTACAGACGAGATAGTGAAAAAAATGGCGGGGGAGGGGGAGCCCTTCCCCGCCTCGCAAAACAGCGCGGAGAGATTTTCTGCGAGGTTGGCAAGCGATGATCGGGACCATGGAGGTGCAGCTTGGTTCCCGGACCTACCCGATCATGGTCCAGTCCGGAGCGTGGGATGGTCTTCCGGATTTTCTAGGGGCGAGAAAGACAGGATCCCGGCTCATTGTGGTAACCGATGAGCGGGTCGGTTCCCAATACGGGAAGCGTATTGACAGGATTCTGGCCGGCACTTCTTTTGAAATTGATCTCCACACTGTTCCGGAAGGTGAGGGGAGCAAATCGTTTTTCGAAGTTGAGCGATTGTGCAGAAGAATGGCCCTGTTGGGCCTGGAAAGAGGAGATCTTGTCGTTGCCATGGGCGGTGGGGTGGTTGGAGACCTGGCTGGATTGGCGGCATCCCTTTATCTCAGGGGAATAGGGTTGATCCAGCTTCCCACCTCTCTCCTGGCAATGGTTGACAGCAGTGTCGGGGGTAAAACCGGAATAAATATCAAGGAGGGCAAGAATCTGGTGGGAACCTTCTACCAGCCTGAGGCCGTTTTTATTGACACCGATGTTCTTGAAACACTGGATGATCGCGACTGGTTCTCCGGAATGGCGGAGGTTGTGAAAATGGCCCTGGCCCTTGATCGGCGCCTGTTCGCTTACCTTGAGGGATACGAGGATCTCGGACCTCGCGGCGGTGTGGATGCAGTGCGGATTGTAACCGTTTCCTGCCTTAGAAAGGCTGAGATTGTGGAGGAAGATGAGAGGGAATCCGGCCCGAGGAGGGTTCTCAACTTCGGTCATACCCTTGCCCATGCCTTGGAGGCGTCCTCCGGGTACGGAACCTTCCGCCACGGTGAAGCCGTCGCGCTTGGGATGAAGGGGGCTCTCCTGCTGTCAGGCGAGATAGGTGGACTTTCCAGGCCGGAAATGAGGAGGGCGTTGGCTGTTGTGGACAGGATCCCGGTTCCCGGAACCGTTAATGCGTCTGACCTCGCGGGCTTCATGTCGAGGGACAAAAAAATCGTCGGCGGAAAAATCATGGCCGTCCTTATCAGTGAGATCGGCAAGGCTAAAATAGCTTCCCTGGAAGATGTCGGAATGCTGGTTGACACCCTCATTCGGATGGGCATTGGTGATTGACTTGATAACATGTTTCCCATAGCATCTTTGATAGGGTCGTAAAAAGTCCATTAATGGCTTTTTACTCCACGGAAAGCGAAAAGTGTTATTTTCACTTTCCTTACAAATCAACAACTTGCGTTGCAAGTCATTGATTTGGGCGCCCTTCGATGGGCGCGTTGATGATTTTTTGTGTTTGCTGTTTTTATAGCGCGGAGGGTCCCATGAGCGACCAGGATATCCAACGTTACGAGCAGATGTTGGCCGATGATCCCGGATCAAGGGTTTTTGCCCCACTGGCCGATGCCTACCGGAAGGCCGGCAGGCTGAGTGAGGCAATTCAGACAGCCAGGGCAGGGCTGAGATACAATCCCCATTACAGCGGCGGGTTTGTGGTCCTGGGAAGGGCACTGTTCGAGAAGGGTGAACTTGGCCCCGCGGGAGAAGCCATTCAAAAGGCGGTGGAAGAGGCTCCCGAAAATTATCTTGCGCAAAAGACCCTGGCTAAAATATCCATGACCCAGGGTGAAAATGCCCGCGCTCTGCGCGCTCTCCAGGCTGCTCTACTGCTCAGTCCCGAGGATGTGGAGATCCAGTCGGACATCGAAAGTCTGAAGAGCAAGGTCGCCCACCCAGGGGGCATCGATTTCTCCTCCGAGGATGCCGCCCGGGGACCGGTTGCAGCCCCTTTTCCGCCGGAGCCGGAGATACAGGACCTCGAGCCCCTGCCCGAAGGGGTCGGCGCTGAGGATTCATTCCCGGTTCCCGAGGTTATGATTCCCGAAAACGAGTTTAACGATTTTTCCCTGGAGGATGTGGAGTTGACGGAAGAGGCACCTCCCGAGGTATATCCTGAAACGGTTATATCTCCTGAGCCTCTTCCGGAACCTGTTATGAAAGCTCCCGTTCTCGAAGGCGCCGCCGAGGTTGAGGACATCCAATTCCCTGCATTCCTCGATGAACTGTCCACCTTGACCAAACGCCAAACAGAGGATATACCCGACATCGACATTATTCCGGAAGCGATCACTTCTCCGAATATCAATGACGCTGATGAACAACCTTCGTCTTCGGGGACCGGAAATGACATTTTTACCGAGACCCTGGCGGATCTCTATGCGCGGCAGGGGGTGTCCGATGAGGCTGCTCACATCTATGAACAGCTTCGCGAGGAGAATCCTGCCGACGTTGAAATAGACGAAAAACTTCGATCCGTAGGGGAGCGTCAACTCGGCAAGGCCGCCCCTGAGCCGACTGTGGAGGTTAAACCGGACCCCCCTGAAGCAATCGCCCCTTTGGAAGATCAAACCGGGAGCCCCAAGGATCCGGTTCATGTCCTCGCAGGTTGGCTCAAGAATGCGGAAAGGATGAAAAGACGATGATTTTCCAGACTGTGCTTGATGAGATCGTCCAACGTACGGAGGGCGTGCTGGGGGTGGTTATCATGGGGATGGATGGCATCGCCATTGGTGAGCACATTGTTGACCCGTCCTGCAGCATCCAGACCGTGGGGATTGAATATGCCACCGCCATCAAGAGTATTCAGAAGGCCGCCAAGTCCCTTTCAGCTGGGGATGTTCACGAGGTTATCATCAACACCACCAGCAATATAATTCTACTCAGGCTGATAACCCCGGAATATTTCGTTGCTCTGGCGCTAACGCCCGATGGGAATCACGGAAAGGCCAGATACCTGTTGCGCATGGCTGTGCCCGACCTGGTTAAGGAGTTCCGATGAGGATGGACTTGCAAAAAGACCTTTTTCGAGGTTGCCGATGAGAAAAATTCTCATTGTCCAGGGTCCGAACCTCAATCTCCTTGGAAACCGTGAGAGGCAATATTATGGATCTGCCAGCCTCGATGAGGTCCACGCCGAGCTCCGGGAGAGAGGCGGACAGGAAGGCCTGGAGGTTGTTGCTTTCCAATCCAACCACGAGGGCGACATCGTTGATACCATTCAGGGAGCGCCCGGGAACGGCTTCGAGGCGATCATCATAAATCCGGCGGCCTATACACATACCAGTGTCGCTATTCGGGACGCCCTCACGGCCGTGGGCCTGCCCTATTTTGAGGTTCACATTTCGAATATTCAATCAAGAGAGGATTTTCGACGAAGGTCCCTCGTTTCCGAAGGAGCTTCCGGTATCGTATCCGGTTTCGGACCATTCGGGTATACCCTTGCCCTTTTGGGGGCTGCGCAGATCCTGGATAAAATACACCCAACGGGAGGAGAGGACTGTTGATTGCTACCAATCAGTTCAGAAAGGGATTAAAAATAGAGTTGGATGGCGAGCCTTTCACTATCGCTGACTTCCAGCATGTAAAACCAGGCAAGGGCGGTGCATTTGTAAGGACCAGGCTAAAAAGCCTGGTTACCGGAAACGTCCTGGATCGGACCTTCCGATCGGGCGACAAGGTGAAAAGGCCCAACTTTGAAGAGAAAGAAATGCAGTATCTGTACGGTGATGATAACGGTTTCCATTTTATGGACACAAACACATACGATCAGATCTGTATTTCCGGCGCGGACCTGGGGGATAAAAAAGGGTTTCTGTCAGAGCAGTTACCCGTCATCGTTCATATATATAACGGGAGGCCGATTGGGATGGAACTCCCCATTTTCGTCGAGCTCAAAATCGCCAAGTCCGAGCCCGGGGTAAAGGGCGACACGGCATCCGGGGCGACCAAGCCGGCGGAGCTGGAGACCGGGGCCGTCATTCAGGTACCTCTTTTCGTCGAAGAGGGACAGGTTGTCAGAATCGACACCCGGACCGGTGAATATATCGAGCGTGTCAGATAAGGAGGGGTAATCCCATGGAATTGAAAGAGATCAGGGAGATCCTGAAATTAATCGAGAAGTTCGGAATCCAGGATTTTACCCTGCAAAGGGGAGACAGCAAGGTCAGGATCCGTAAGGGGGGGACTGAGACCGGCAGGGTCATGGCGCCGCTTTACCAGGCGCCCCCCTCTTCCGAACCCGTTTCGGGTTCCCTACCCCCCCCCGTTCCCCCCGAACCATCGGAATCCCTTACCGTTGGGGAAAACCAGTTCCTGGTTACCTCGCCGATAGTGGGAACCTTCTACAGGGCGCCATCACCTGATAGGCCTTCCTACGTCGAGGTTGGACAGGTTGCCAACAAGGGAACGATACTCTGCATTGTCGAGGCAATGAAGATCATGAACGAGATCGAGTGTGAGGTCAACGGCAAGATATCCGCGATCCTGGTGGAGAATGCACAGCCTGTCGAATACGGTGAGCCCCTCTTCATAATCGATCTGGCCTGATTATGCCCCGACTTTTCTCGAAGATACTGATTGCAAACCGGGGTGAGATTGCCCTAAGGGTGATCAGGGCCTGCAGAGAACTTGGTATCAAGACCGTAGCTGTTTTCTCCGATGCAGACAGGGACGCGTTGCATACGCGATTCGCCGATGAGAGTATCTGTATCGGGCCGGCCAACAGCCTGCAAAGCTATCTGAATATTCCGGCCATCATCAGTGCGGCGGAGGTGTCGGATGCCGCGGCCATCCATCCCGGCTACGGATTCCTGGCTGAAAATCCCGAGTTTGCTGAGGTATGTGAGGCCAGCGGCATTACCTTTATCGGCCCTGAATCCACCCACATCAGAACCATGGGGAACAAGATCATGGCAAGGAGCCTGGCGGTCCGGGCAAACCTGCCGATTCCGGACGGTGGGGTTGACGGGCTTGATGATCCTGAGGTTGCCCTGGAAGGTGCGAGAAAACTGGGGTTCCCGGTGATTATCAAGGCGGCCGCCGGTGGGGGAGGACGTGGAATCAGGGTTGTCCATTCCGAGGCCTCATTCCGCGCCTCCTTTTCTATGGCACAGTCCGAAGCCAGTGCGTCATTCAACAATCCCGAGGTATACGTGGAGCGTTTTATTGAATCGCCACGGCATATCGAATTCCAGATTCTTGCCGATACCCATGGAAACGTCATCCACCTTGGTGAGAGGGATTGCAGTATCCAGAGGCGCTATCAGAAGCTGATCGAGGAATGCCCATCGCCCATGCTGGATGAGGATCTTAGAAAGAGGATGGGAAAAGCAGCCATTGCCCTTACGAAGGAGGCCGGATACGTCAACGCCGGTACGGTTGAATTCCTCGTTGACAAGGAAATGAACTTCTACTTTATGGAGATGAATACCCGCATTCAGGTGGAACATCCGGTTACGGAATGTGTCACCGGCCTTGACCTCGTCAAGGAGCAGATCCGCATTAGCGCCGGGTTTCCCCTGGCCTGGGAGCAGAAGGATGTCAGGTTCCAGGGGCATGCCATTGAATGCCGGATCAATGCAGAGGATCCTGATGATTTTCGGCCGAATCCCGGCACGATCCGTTTCTATTACGCTCCAGGCGGGCCGGGAATCCGTGTCGATTCAGCGGCGTATGAATCCTACTACATTCCCCCATACTACGATTCCATGATCGCCAAGCTCATTGCCCATGGAAGGGACAGGGACGAGGCTCTGGCAAGGATGCGCAGGGCGCTCGAGGAATTCGTCATAGAAGGGGTAAAGACGACAATTCCCTTTCATCAGAGGATACTCAACGAGACGAAGTTTTGCCGGGGCGACTATGGGACGGACTTCCTTGAGAAGATGTTTTCCTGATGCCATTTGGTATCTTGTACTTTATTACCTGTAGCGATTTGTGTTAAATTGCCAAACCGTTTTGGGAGTTAATTGGTGGACTCGCAGAAGGTCCATCAAGTAGGATGTATGCGGAGCGTGCATCCTAAATGAATTTACTCATGGTTGGGAAAAATGGCTAACAAGGCAAAGCTGCTTCAGCAGGCACAGAAACACCTTTCCAAAGGTAACCTGGACAAGGCGGTAAAGGTTTTCCAGCAACTGGCGAACATCGAGCCCCAAAACCAGAGGATCGCCCTTCGGCTTGCGGACCTCCTCGCCAAAACCGGCAGAAAAACCGCGGCGGTAGAGCAATACGAGAAGGTCGCGGAGATCCACGTCGAGGAGGATTTCATACCAAAGGCTATCGCGGTCTACCGAACCGTCGTACGCATTGATCCTGAGCGTCTTTCCGCCTATGAGAGGTTGGCCGAACTCTATAAAAAACAGGGGCTGGAAGCCGAAGCGCTGGCTCAGCTGCAGAATATCTTCGAGCTATATCAGAAGAAGGACGACGTTCCCAGGCAGATCGAAGTACTCAGAGTCATGGTGGATATGGATTCTGAAAACCTCGGGTTCCAGGTTCGTCTGGGGGAGATACTGGCCAGATCAGGGGATGGAAAGGAAGCCGCGAAGGCCTTTGCCGTCGCCGCTACCACCCTGAGCCGTCGAGGATTTCACGATCGGGCCTCGGAATTATTTGAGAAGATAGTCACCCTCGACCCCGATAACATCGGTGTGCGGGAAGAGCTTTGTTCGCACTACCTGGAGAGTGGACATTATCAGAAGGCCAAAAAAGAGATCGAGTCCATCCTCGAGATCAGGTCTGACGACCCGCGGATGATGCTTCTTCTGGGCCGGATAAACTTTCAACTGGGTGAGGAAAAGGAGGGCGAGGAAAGGATCTCCCAGTCACTGGCGCTGTTCAGAGAAATGGGCCAGTTGGAGCAGGTGATGGGGGAGTATCTCTTTGTCGCCCAGACCCACCTCAGGAACGGGGAACTGAAGCAGGCCGAGGTTTTTTTCAGGCAGATAATCGAAATTGATCCCGCGCAGACCATCGCCGCCAGGGGTCTTGCGGATATCTCTGGTGCCAGAGGGGACACGGATTCCCAGATCAAAGCCCTGCTCGACCTGGGACATTCCCTTGAGGAGAGGAAAGATCCCCGAGCCGCCGCGGACGCCTACAGGCAGATCCTTGATATCGATCCCCAGATGGATGAGGCCAGGACAGCCTTGGAAAATCTGGGGAACCTGGAGGAGGAGACTGACCTTCAGGATATCATTCAGTCCCTGGACCTTGCCGATGAGGTGTCTCCCGCAATCTCCCCTGATGAGGGCTCGGAGTTCGAGGCTGAGCCCATGTCTCTGGACGGGCTGAAGGACTCGGGGAGGGAGGTTGAGGAGGGACTGCCCGAGATCGTCATGGAGGATCCCGATTTAACAACTTCAGCGGCCGAATCCGAAGACCTTGTGCCGGAAGATTCCTTCATCGAGGCGGATGTCTATCTTCGATACGGCCTTCACGACAAGGCTCTCGAGATTCTCGACGATCTTGGGACGAAATTTCCGGGAAGGATAGATGTCCTGGAAAAGTCACTGGATGTTCAGATTGAGGCGGCCCCGGAAAGGGTGCCTGCCACAGGTAAGAACCTCATTAAGGCCCTGATGGACCGGGGCGAGGTAGACAAGGCCATCAGTGTATACAGGACGATTGCCGGGACTTTGCCTGAAATCGAGGGATTGGAGGCAATGGCCGGCCTGCTCCCGGAGGTTCCCATTGAAGAGGCCCCCCCGGAGCCTTTGGATATCTCTGCCGAGCCCGGCGTCCAAGTTACAGAGGACCCGTTTGCCGATGACATGGAGGAGGCGGATTTCTACATCTCCCAGGGTTTGGAGGAGGATGCCGCAAGGGTTTACACCGCGATTCTGGAGAGGTCCCCGGACCATCAAGGCGCTATCCATGCCCTTTCAAATCTTGAGGGACAGGAAGGCGCTTTGGATCAACCTCCTGCTGCCCCTGCAGCCGAATATCCGGGATCACATCAGGAGCCGGCTGCGTTGGAACCCCATCCGAATGTAAGCCCACATCCAGGGGAGATAAGGAAGATAAGAGGGAAACTCACCGTAGAGGATTCTGTCCCGGAGGCGGGCGGATTTCTGGATCTGGCCGAGGAGTTGAGGGCCGAGCTCGCCGATGAATTTGACGGACCTGCTTCTGCCTCCAGTGAACATGATAGGCCCATTACCTTTGAAGAGATTTTTGCTGAGTTCAAGAGGGGAATTGCCGAAACTCTGGGCGCAGAGGAGTATGAAACCCACTATAATCTGGGTATTGCCTATAAGGACATGGGTCTGTTTGATGACGCTATCAGGGAATTTGAAACCGCCACCGGCGACAGAAAGCTGCTACCAGACAGCATGAGCCTTATCGCTATGTGTTTTGTGGAGAAACAGGACTACGATTCGGCGGCCAAGACCATCAGTAAAGCCCTCGAATCATCGGCTGAGGAGAATGTACCGGGGCTTACCTTCCAGATGGGCCAGATCCGGGAACGGCAGCAGAGGTGGGCGCCGGCTCTTGAGGCCTATAAAAAGGTTCAGAACCTGGACCCGGATTTCGAGGATATCGACAAAGCCATAGAACGGGTTGGAGAATTGTGCGATGGTGATTTGGATGTAAAAACCGTGGAGGATGCCCCGCCGGAGGGAGGTCTCGACGACCTTCTGAGCGATCTTATCAGAGAGGTTGAGGATATGGCTCAGGAGGAAATCGAAGGTGGACTCCCTGATGGCGATGGGCAGACTTCTACCAAGGCCAAAAAAGATCGTGTTTCCTACCTTTAGAACGCCCTAGAGCGGGGAGATCGCCTGTGAGTTACCTGGATTTTTTTCGGCTTCAGACAGAACCCTTCGGCAACGCCCCCAACGAACGTTTCTACTACAACAGCGCCCAACACGCCCGTGCCCTGACCCGGATCATGTACGTTGCCGAGACCATGAAGGGGCTGGCGGCTGTAGTGGGGGATATCGGCACAGGCAAAACCACCCTGGCAAGGAAGGTTCTCGACAGCCTTCCCGATGAGGCATACGAGTCTGCGCTGCTTATTATCCTCCATGCTGAGATATCACCGGAATGGCTGCTCCGTAAAATCGCCGGTCAGCTCGGAGTTGAACAGCCCGGAAGGGATAAGATCCAGATCATAGGCCAGCTCTACCGCCGTCTTCTTCATCTGCACCAGATGGGCAAGAAAGCCGTGGTTCTGATCGATGAAGCCCAGATGTTCAATTCCAGACAATTGATGGAAGAGTTTCGTGGATTGCTGAATCTGGAGGTAACCGCCCACAAGCTGATTACCTTCATCTTCTTCGGGCTTCCCGAACTGGAACAGAATCTTGCTTTGGATCCGCCTCTCCTCCAGAGGGTGGCCATGAAGATCCGCCTGTCGACCTTGTCAGAGGAGACGACGAAAGCCTATATCATCCACAGATTGGCCATCGCCGGAAACAGAGAAGAGGTTTTTACGGATAGCGCCCTGGCCAGGATATATAGCTGTTCGGGAGGTTTTCCAAGAAAGATCAACATTCTTTGCGACAATGCACTTTTTCAGGGATTTCTGATGAGGCGAAGAACCGTGGATGCCGCCATCGTGGATGAGATGGCCCTTGACCTCGGGTTCGCTCCACAGGTTGTTTTGGAACCGGCCATGCCATCCGTTGACCTATCGTCCGACCGGGGCACCGGGGATGCCGCGGTGTCCCTTGCCGGGGGGCTTCCTCACAATCCAACGGAAGAGAATCCGGCATATAATGGGGTGGAAATATCTCCCGGCCCCGCTGGGGAGGACCCTGATGAAGACGATATTGAGGCCAGGTTCGATGAGTTCTTCAAAGAGACATTTGAGGGGGGCTAGTAGATCTGGAAATTGTCCGGCCTCCTCTTTACAAAGCCCGTGTCTTGAATTACTATCGTTTTCCTCGGCGGGCATAACTCAGCTGGTAGAGTGTCAGCTTCCCAAGCTGGAAGTCGCGGGTTCGAATCCCGTTGCCCGCTCCAAAGATAATTCTTAGCCCAGGCGCGTCTTTGGATGCGGCTGGGCTTTTTAGGGATAAACTAAATCCTGACCATAATGATCGATCTTCATTCCCATATCCTTCCTGGACTGGATGACGGTCCGGACGAAATGGACGGTTCCATGGCCATCGTCAAGGCCCTTGTGGAGCTGGGATTCACTCACCTGTTTGCCACCCCCCACCACCAGCTCTATAGCTGGAGAGGTCTGGACTCCGGCGTAGTGGAGGATGGTGCCGGGCGTCTGAATGCCTCCGCTCGGAAATGTGGGGTCTCCGTTCAAATCCATCCCGGGATGGAATACGATCTTGATGAGGGTATTGAAGAACGCATAGCGGATCGTCCGGGTAAGGCCGGTTATATCCTGGTGGATCCGGGGTTTTACCGTGTTCAGCCAAACCTGGTGGAGATGCTCGCACCGGTGCAGGTCTCGGGGATTCAGGTGCTCATCGTACATCCTGAAAGGAACGACGACCTGCTTGATGAGGTGGACATTATGAAAGCCATCGAAGCCCTCGGGATCAGGTTCATCGGCAACCTCGGGAGCTTGGGCGGAATGTACGGCAAAAAGATTCGCCGGCGCGGGATAAGGTATCTTGAGGAAGGACGCTACTGGGCCTTGGCGACCGATATCCATAGAGTTCGCCAGGTCGGTTTTCTGGAAAAGGGGATGCGAGAGGCGGAGCGCATAGTGGGGTCCGGCGGGATGAATCGCCTCCTGCAGGGCCACCCCAAGGAGATTTTGATGACTTCGCAAAAAGTCATCAATGCGCCCACTGATGGGCGCTCAAATCAATGACTTGCAGGGCAAGTTGTTGATTTGTGAGGAAAGTGAAAATGACACTTTTCGCTTTCCGTAGAGTAAAAAGCCATTGATGGACTTTTTACGGGACTATATAAGGATGACTTCGCAAAAAGCCATCAATGCGCCCACTGATGGGCGCCCAAATCAATGACTTGCAGGGCAAGTTGTTGATTTGTGAGGAAAGTGAAAATGACACTTTTCGCTCTCCATGGATAAAAAAGCCACGGATGGACTTTTTCGACCCTACTATTGTGAAAGTACTGGAGGTATGCAGGTGAGAGAATCGTTGACGGAGATCATCACCAGTGTACTTAGAGACTGCGCTGAAGGGAAGTTGCCCCCTGGAACAGCCCTCCCACCGACGGTAATCGAGTTGACTCGGGAGAGGAGATTTGGGGATTACTCTACCAATGCCGCGATGGTTTTATCCTCGCGTATCAATGTCGATCCAAGAGATCTGGCAGCGGATCTGGCCGGAAAAATCTTTGAGGCAGACGGTGGAAAAAACCTGGAAAAGGTGGAAGTCGCCGGACCGGGGTTCATCAACTTTACCATGACCGCGTCCTACTGGGCTGAAGCTCTTCGGGCGGTCCTTAAGGAGGGCATGGGGTTTGCCGAAGGGACCGTCGGTAATGGGAAAAAGGTCATGGTGGAGTTTGTCAGCGCGAATCCGACCGGCCCGCTTCATGTGGGCCATGGGCGTGGCGCGGTCCTCGGCGATGCACTTGCCAATCTGCTTGAGTCATCCGGGTTTGAAGTCCAAAGGGAATACTATATCAATGATGCCGGCAATCAGATCAGGACCCTGGGCCGTTCGGTCTACGCAAGATATCTCGAGCTGTCAGGAGAACCCGGGAATTTCCCTGAGGGAGGCTACCTGGGTGATTACATAAAGGAATTTGCCCGGATTCTGCTGAGTTCCGTGGGAGAAAAATACCGGCAGATGGATTCGGAAAAGGCCATTGATGAGATCGCCCGTTACGCTGCAGAGAGGATCCTGGAGGATATCAGAGAGGATCTGGAAGAGTTCGGTGTCCGGTTTGAGGTGTGGTTTTCAGAGAAGGGGCTTTTTGACGGGGGCGAGGTGAGACAGACCCTGAAATTTCTGGAGAATAAGGGTTATCTCTATCGTCATGAGGGCGCTCTCTGGTTCAGGTCCACTGATATGGGTGATGACAAGGATCGTGTGGTAATCAAGGCGGACGGCTCCCTGACCTATTTTGCGTCGGACGTGGCCTACCACCGAAATAAGTTCAACCGTGGTTTCGACAGGGTCATCAATATCTGGGGCGCTGATCACCATGGTTATGTGGCCAGGATGAAGGCGGGTGTCCAGGCCCTGGGGAGGAGCGGTGATGATATTCAGATCCTCCTCGTTCAGCTTGTGAACCTGCTAAGAAAGGGTAAGCCCGTCGCCATGTCCACCCGGGCCGGGGAATTCGTCACCCTCCGCGGGGTCCGGGAGGAGGTTGGTCGTGATGCGGCCCGGTTCATCTTCCTCACCAGGAAGTCCGACAGCAAGCTGGATTTCGATCTGGAACTGGCCAAGGAACGGAGCAACGATAATCCGGTTTTTTATGTACAGTATGCCCATGCGAGGATATGCAGCATCCTCCGTAACGCCTGTGATAATGGTATTGTGGAGTCGTCGTTTGCCGGCGCCGATCTTTCACTACTGTTGTTGCCTGAAGAGAGGGAACTCCTGCGGCATGTCGCGGCGCTTCCTGACGTGATCGAGGGGGCCGCCCTGGCCATGGAGCCCCACAGGTTGACCATATATCTGAACGCCATCGCTGCAACCCTGCACAGTTACTACAACCACCACCGGGTGCTGACCGAGGATCCGGATCTGACCGCCGCCAGGCTTGCACTCGTGGTCGGGGTCCGGACCGCCATAGCCAAGGCCCTTTACATCCTCGGGGTATCCGCACCCGAGAGGATGTGAGGGCAATTGTGGCAAGAGGAAAAAAATCCGCGCAGCCTCGTGAGTTAGTGCGTCTTTCACCGAAGCAGTTCAGCGCTGCCGTGGCGTTTATTGTCCTTCTTGTCAGCGCAGCCCTACTGACGGGGTATATATTAGGTGTCAAATCCACCCAAAAAGGCCCCCATGATACTGCCGCCCTGGGAAATGATCATGAGGCCGGGAAGAGCGAAGGCGGTCTGAAAACGGGCGATAGCCATTCGAAGGCGGAAAATGCAACCACCATTACCTTCTACTCAGCCCTGACAAAGAAGGAAGCCAATGAAAGAAAAATCCCCGAACCGGGTAGTGGAAATAAGCCTGCCCCCAAGACTGTCCGGGTGTCCTCTCCGGTTGAGAATCCCGAACAGCACACCGGCGGGACGGTAATCCAGGTGGGCTCCTATAAGGACCGGAGGGCGGCCGGGGAATTTCTTAAGGGACTGATCGATTCGGGGTACCGTGGTGCCGTGGTGAGGGCTGATCTGGGGCCGCGTGGGGTGTGGTACCGTGTCAGACTTGGTCCATACGGATCAATCAAGGACGCTCGAAAAGCACTGGCCACATTGAGGGGAAAAATGGCCATCAAGGGGTTTCTGGTGAAACCCGGGACTTAAGTCCCGGAGCTGGTTTAAAGGTTTACTTTAGTTTCCTTGACAGAACTTATTGAAGTTTCTATATTTTATTATCTTCATACCTTGATGGCCTCTTGTGAGTCCATCAAGCGGGATGTGCGATGGTGAGCCTGTCGAACCACTGGCGTGACCGCCTTGTAAAATGCCTTGAAGGAATTTTTTACGGGGTTGTCATTCTGTGTGCCGGATAAATGTCGGAGAACATGGGTAACCGAGATCTAACAAGGGGAACGGATTTTTTCTATGGCCGGCGGGGAGCTGACAAAAACGTTCAGGGAGCTTGAGGAAGCTGTCGACCTTCTGCTGAAGCGTACCAAAGGTGAGCGTCGCGTATCCGGGGAAAGAGGCCTGCCGGGTGCCGCGGGTATCGCCGTGAATCCTCCAACCGGGGAAATGAACGAGGAGGCCGTTCAGCTTATCAGAAGGGCCCTTCAGAGGCTGAAATCGTTGTGATCTGTCCATTACCGGATTCATCTGACAGGAGTTCATAAGGTGTCTGGGCGAGTTGACGTCGAGATTTTCGGGAAGGTCTACACCGTCAGAGGTGACAAGGATCCGGAATACGTCCGGAAAGTTGCCGAGTATGTGGATAGAAAAATGCGGGAGATCTCGGAGGTCACTGAAACCGTATCCACCTCCCGTATTGCCATCCTGGTTTCACTGAACATCGCAGATGAGCTGTTCGGCATGATTGAGGAGACGGACGACCTTAAGGTCAGGATGCGGCAGTTGGCCCGGAAGATCCAGGAAGTATCCTGAGCAGGATGCCAAAAAGCCTCACCGGCCACCTGGGACGTAAAAAACGTCCTCTCGATTGTCCTTGATGGACGTCCCCTATTTTGCTAGATTATCAGTAGCCCCTGCCCTGCAAGTGGAGACCTGTTTACTTTTGAGCCAACACACGGAGTAAGGGACTCCTGCCGAGGGCATGGTGAGCAAGTTCGCCTTGAGCGAAAAGCCTGAAGTGTCCCGCGGGGGGCCCACTTGGTCGAGCAGGTTCAATTGCTGAACTTGACCACTGCGTCGGGTGGGGGTTCTAACAAATATCTGGACCGGCTTAGGAGGCCCGTTGAGTCCAGTTCAAAATAATACTTGAGGAATACAACCACATTAGATGGTTTGTTTTGCTGGGTCCTGTCGGCCCTGAACAGTGTTTTGTTTTAAATTTTTGGGCCGGATGGTTTTTAGGGCGGCATTGTCCGGGGGGTCTCTTCCCCCTGGTGCGCAATAGAGGTGATTTACCTCCTTCAAGTTTGAACTGGTTCCCAACCGGACCTCACCGGCATGGCAGGTGGATCGATATCCGCAGCGCAGGTGAGGTTGTCTTGTCAAAATACCTGATCGAAACAAAACAGAAGATCCGTGAGCGGATGAAGAAAATCCGGCAGGGGCTCAATCCCTCAAAATTAAGGAAGGGAAGCCAGGCCGTGGCCGAGTCGGTCCTTCTTCGGGATGATGTCAGGTCGGCCGGTTTCCTCTGCGCATACGTTTCGGTTGGGGGCGAGATTAGAACTGATGAAATAATATGTTCCCTGATTGAGGAAGGTAAAAAAGTCGCGGTGCCGGACTGGGAAGGGTGGAAGGCGGGTTCCGGCCTGAGGATAATTCAGATCAACGGGATCGATGACCTGTTGACTGAAAATCGGATTGTTCCACAGCCTCGAATCCTTATGGACCGCATTATTCCTGTTGAGCGGGTGGATGTTTTTTTCGTCCCAGGGCTCGCGTTCGACCTGTCAGGCAACCGATTGGGGATGGGGGGGGGATATTTCGACCGTCTCCTGGCTCTCGCTTCTCCATCGTCAACCTTGCTTGGACTTGCCCATGACTTCCAGTTGATCGAAAGCCTTCCCACCGGGGTTCACGATATACCCGTAAACCACGTCATTACTCCCTGCCGGGTGGAAAGCCGGCGGGGTTTTCATAAAATACAGGAGGTACAGAACAGATGAACGCAGACTACAGCTTAGTCACTACCGCAGTTCTGTTAGCAGTTGGGATAACATTCGGCTACGTTGTCGCCATCCTGGTCCAGGTTCTGACCGGCAGAGGAAAAAAGAACCGCGCTGCTGCAATAATCGAGGATGCGAAACGGCAGGCCGACAGCCTGCGCAAGGAGGCGGAGATCGAGGCCAAGGAGTTTCTGTTTCAGTCCAAAGCGCGTTTCGAGGAGGAGACAAAAGAGGAAAAGATTGAACTGCAGCGAATTGAAAAGAGGCTCATGCAGCGCGAGGAAAACCTGGACAGGAAATTTGAGAGCCTGGATAAGAAGGAACAGGATATCGGGAACAAGGAAAAATCGGTTGCAGGACAACAACGGGCGCTGTCCGAAAAGGAAAAAGAGTACACGAGGTTGCTTGAGGAACAGTGTTCCCGACTGGAGGCCATTTCCGGAATGACGGCCGAGAAAGCCAAAGAGGAACTCAAAAGCATGATGATCGAGGAGGCGCGTTTCGAATCAGCGAAAGGCATCAAGCTCATCGAGGCCGAGGCCAAGGAGACTGCCGATAAAAAGGCCAGAGAGATCATCAGCCTTGCGGTTCAGCGCTATGCAGGGGATTACATCGCTGAAAGGGCCGTCAGTGTGGTCAGCCTTCCCAATGATGACATGAAGGGGCGGATTATCGGACGTGAGGGAAGGAACATTCGATCCTTCGAAAACGCCACTGGCGTGGATCTGATCGTGGATGACACGCCCGAAGCGGTTGTTCTCTCTGTTTTTGATCCCATCAGGAGAGAGATCGCCAGGATCGCTCTTGAGAGATTGATCTCGGATGGTCGGATCCATCCGGCCAGAATCGAGGAGGTCGTCAAGAAGGTTTCTGCAGAGATTGAGACCGCCATCAAGGAGGAGGGGGAAAGAGCCGCATTCGACATTGGCGTTCATGGGATTAATCCTGAGCTCATCCGGCTCGTTGGCAAACTCAAATACAGGACCAGCTATGCCCAGAATGTGCTTAACCATTCCCTGGAGGTAGCTTTCCTATGCGGCATTATGGCCAGTGAACTGGGGTTGAACGAAAAGGACGCCAAGAGGGTTGGATTTCTGCACGATGTAGGCAAGGCTGTAGACCATGAAGTTGAAGGTTCCCACGCACTTATCGGTGCCGAACTTTGCAAGAAATACGGGGAATCCCGTAAAGTTATTAACGCCATCGCCGCTCATCATGATGAGGTGAAGGCGGGGTCAATTGAGGCCATCCTGGTCCAGGCGGCCGACGCGCTCTCCGCGGCGCGGCCGGGAGCCAGAAGGGAGATGTTGGAAACCTACATCAAGAGGCTGGAAGATCTGGAGAACATAGCAGGATCGTTCAAAGGTGTGGAGAAGAGCTACGCTATTCAGGCGGGGCGCGAGGTCCGGATTCTGGTGGAATCAAGCCAGATTGATGACGATCAGTCCTCCATCCTGGCCAGGGATGTAGCCGATCGCATTGAGGAGGAACTTGCCTATCCAGGACAGATCAAGGTGACGGTGATTCGGGAGACCCGTGCGGTGGATTACGCAAAGTAATTGGAAGATTCAGGGGCTGCGGTTAACGACATGATCAATTCCGAGGTGAAGATTCTGGTTGTCGGGGATGTGGTGGGAAAGCCCGGGCGGATGGCGGTACGTGAGCTCCTGGACGGTCTCATCGATACCTACCGGATTGATCTCACCGTGGCCAACGCCGAAAATGTCGCCGGAGGTTTTGGCATCACCTATGATTCCATCACCGAACTGTTCGATGCCGGCGTGGATGTCATGACCACGGGCAACCATGTCTGGGATAAGAAAGAGGCTTTGGACCTCCTCGAAGGGGCAGAGTATGTTCTTCGTCCGGCCAACTATCCCCCTGGAGCTCCGGGGAAGGGATGGTGTGTCGCCGGGACACCCGGCGGAGTTGAAATCGCCGTATTAAACCTCTCCGGCCGTGTTTTCATGGGTGCCCTCGATTGCCCTTTCAGGAGGGCCGATGAGTTTCTGGAGAAGGAGGCCGGAGGGGTAACCTGTACCCTGGTGGATTTCCACGCAGAGGCCACCTCTGAAAAAAGGGCTCTCTCCATCTATCTGGACGGACGGGTAAGTGCGCTGTTCGGAACGCACACACATGTCCCCACGGCTGATGATCGGGTCCTTCCGGGCGGGACTGCCTACATCACCGATGTCGGTATGACGGGAAACGAGGAGGGATCGGTCATTGGGATCGACTATGAAGCTGCAAGATATCGTTTTATGACCCAGATGCCCTCACGTTTTAACCTGGCAAAAGGGATTCCCACCCTCAATGGGGCCATAATTACACTGGACCCGGAAACGGGCCGTGCCCTGGACATCCAGCGGGTCGCCAAATCACTTGACCGGTCGGTATCCCCTTGATGAAATTACCGTGGGCAGACCAGGAACCCTGACAGTAACCGAGCTGACCAGGCTCGTTAAGGGAACCCTTGAAGCCGCCTTCCCCCCCCTGTGGGTTGAGGGGGAAATTGCCGATTTCCGTCCATCTCCAAACGGCCATCTCTATCTTAATCTCAAGGACAAACATTCACAGCTGAGGGTCGTGATGTTTCGAAGAGAAGCATCCCGTCTGCCTTTTATTCCAGGAGATGGTATGCAGGTTCTGGTTTTCGGGACACTTGGCGTGTATGAGAGCAGGGGCGTCTACCAGCTCATTGCTATGGAAATCGAACCACGTGGGTTGGGGGCGCTTCGTGAAGCCATGGACCAACTCCGAAAGCGACTGGAAAGTGAAGGGCTGTTCTCCGTGGACAGAAAACGGCCTCTGCCGTCCTACCCCAAGGTCATCGGTGTGGTTACATCCCCCACCGGAGCGGCCGTCAGGGATATCCTGAGGGTGTTTTACGAGAGGGGCGCCTTCGTCAACGTTATCCTGTCGCCGGCACTGGTTCAGGGAGCGCAGGCTCCGGCGTCCATCGTGGCTGCCCTGGAGGCCATAACCGGCTTGCCGGAGGTCGACGTCATCATAATAGGGCGAGGCGGCGGTTCCTTCGAGGATCTTCTGGCATTTTCGGACGAGAGGGTCGTCAGGGCGGTGGCGTCATGCCCTGTTCCGGTTATCTCCGCCGTGGGGCATGAGATAGATACGGCACTGACGGACCTTGGCGCGGATTTCCGGGCGCCGACCCCTTCGGCAGCGGCCGAGATGGTGGCTAAAAGCAGGGAAGAAGTCGACGCAACGCTGTCAAATCTGGGTTACAGGCTCGGTGCCCGGATGCATCTGATACTGAAAGGGGCGAAAGGGAGACTGTCGGGGGCTGATGCGAAGCTCGTACACCCGCGCCATATCCTTGAACAGGGAAGAATGAGGATCGATGACCTTACTTACCGCCTGACTGTTCCCATCCACTCCCGGTTTGAAAGGCACCGGTCCCGTTTGCAGAGTCTTGAGGGGAAGCTTGATTCTCTGGGGCCCAGATCGGTTCTTGACAGGGGATACGCCGTTGTGAGGAAAGACGATGGAAGCGTGGTGATCGCCCCCCATGAGGTTAAAGAGGGTGAAATGCTGACCGTTGATCTTTCGAAGGGCCGGGTCCTGGTACGGGTAGTGAAAAAATCAGGGTCTGGGATCTAGGATCCAGGGTCCGGGATATCTCGAAAAAAACCCCCCGGGGCACAGCCCCGGGGGGTTTACCTCAAAAGGATGGTTGTTAATACATTCCAGGTACACCCGCGGGAGGCATGCCGCCACCGGGCATGGCGTCTTTTTCCTCGGGTTTTTCAACAACGCTGGCTTCGGTGGTTAGAAGTAGTCCCGCTATGGAAGCCGCGTTCTGGAGGGCGGACCGGGTGACCTTGGTCGGATCGATTATCCCGACCTCCAGCATGTCGACATACTCCTCGATTGCCGCATCAAAACCGAAGCTTGCCTTTTTGTTCTTAACGACCTCATTCAGGATGATGGATGGCTCAAGACCGGCATTGGCTACGATCTGCCTGAGGGGCTCTTCAAGCGCCTTCCGGATGATGGAGACGCCTACCCTCTGGTCCTCGTTGGCAACATCGAGTTTGTCCAGAACCTTCATGGCACGGAGATATGCAACCCCACCTCCAGGAACAATACCTTCCTCGACCGCGGCCCTGGTGGCGTTGAGGGCGTCTTCAACCCTTGCCTTCTTTTCCTTCATTTCGGTTTCGGTGGCGGCACCGACCTTGATGACGGCCACGCCGCCGACCAGTTTGGCCAGCCTCTCCTGGAGCTTCTCGCGGTCGTAGTCCGAGGTGGTCTCCTCGATCTGCGTCCGGATCTGGCCGACACGGCCTTCGATGTCTTTCTTGGCGCCGCCGCCGTCTATGATGGTGGTGTTGTCCTTGTTGATGTTGATCCGCTTGGCCTGACCGAGGTCCTCAAGTGTTACTGCATCGAGTTTGATCCCGATATCCTCTGAGATTAAACGGCCTCCGGTAAGGATGGCGATGTCCTCCAGCATGGCCTTTCGCCTGTCGCCAAAGCCGGGCGCCTTGACGGCCGCAGCAATGAGGGTTCCGCGAATCTTGTTTACCACCAGGGTCGCGAGAGCCTCCCCCTCGAGATCCTCGGCGATAATCATGAGAGGCTTACCCGCACGGGCAACCTGCTCGAGGACGGGGATGAGGTCTTTCATGGCGCTGATTTTCTTGTCGAAAATAAGAATATAGGGATCTTCGAGATCGACGACCATCCGCTCGGAATCGGTGACAAAATACGGCGACAGATAACCTCGGTCAAACTGCATTCCGTCCACGACCTCCAGGGAGGTCTCCATCCCTTTTGCTTCCTCCACAGTGATGACGCCCTCCTTGCCGACTTTGCTCATCGCCTCGGCGATGATATCGCCGATAGATGGGTCATTATTGGCGGAGATGGTGCCCACCTGGGAGACTTCCTTCTGCTCCTTGGTGGGCTTGCTCATCTTTTGGAGTTCACCTACTATGGATATTACGGCTGCGTCCATACCCCTTTTGACGTCCATGGGGTTGGCGCCGGCCGTGACGTTCTTTACGCCATCACGGAACATGGCCTGTGCCAGAATGGTAGCTGTCGTAGTTCCGTCACCGGCGATGTCCGACGTTTTGCTTGCCACCTCCTTGACCATCTGAACGCCCAGATTCTCAAACTTGTCCTCAACCTCAATCTCCTTGGCCACGGTCACGCCGTCCTTGGTTACCGTCGGGGAACCGAAGGACTTCTCGATAATAACATTTCTCCCCTTGGGGCCTAGCGTCACCCTGACCGTGTCGGCCAAGGCATTGACACCATTGAGGAGCTGTTTCCTGGTGTCCTCATCAAATGAAATTAATTTCGCCATCAGACTGAACCTCCCTTTAAACTGAATATTGGTGTTGTTATTTCTCAATCACTCCAAGGATGTCATCCTCACGCATAATGAGGTAATCCTCCTCGTCGATCTTGACATCGGTTCCGGCGTACTTTCCGAAGAGGATCTTCTCTCCTACCTTCACGTCCAGGGTACGCTGACTGCCGTCCTCCAGGACTTTCCCCTTACCGATGGCGACGACCTTTCCCTCCATGGGTTTTTCCTTGGCCGTGTCAGGGATGATGATGCCACCCTTGGTCTTGAGTGTCTCCTCGAGTCTTTTGACAAGAATTCGGTCCTGCAATGGTCTGATTTTCATCTTGCGTTCTCCTCCTTACAATTCAAAATAAAGGTCGCTGTGAATCCTTCCTTCTCCTTCGCGCTGTTAGCCGAGACAGGATGTCCCGCTCACCGGTTCTCATCCGTTGGATTTGCACTCTCCTTTGAGTGCCGGCTCGGTGGGAATATAACCAGCTGTTTTTAAAAATCAAGGGGGTGGATTAAAAATCCTGAATTATCAGGCCTTGATTAAATTTCGGTTATTCCGATAGAATGGCTGAATAATTCTCAATAATAAGGGGGAGTTCCTTGATTGCCCTGCTAAAGACTCTGATCCGGAAATATATTCTGACCGGGTTCCTGGTTCTCATCCCGGTGTTTTTGACCGGATGGGTCCTCATTACCCTTTTCAGAATTACCGATAAGGCGCTGGCTTTGATTCCCCGCGCCTATCGCCCTGAGACCCTGATCGGATTCAACATTCCCGGTTTGGGAATGTTGATATCATTTCTGCTCGTGTTTGTCCTTGGGGCGTTTGTCGCCAATGTGATCGGGAGGAAGTTTCTCGCCACAGGGGAGAAGCTTCTGGAAAAGATCCCCATTGTCCGGTGGTTCTACTTTTCATCCAAACAGATCCTCGAGGCCGTTTTCGCGAAGGAAGGAGACAGCTTCCGGCGCGTTGTCCTCATTGAATATCCGAGAAAAGGCCTGTACAGCGTCGGCTTTGTGACGGGTGAATCGAAAGGAGAGGTGGATCGGAAAGTCCCCGGCCCCTCCTTGACCGTTTTCATCCCCACCACTCCAAACCCGACGTCAGGGTTTCTGTACATTGTTCCGGAGACGGAAACAATCCCTCTGAGCTGGAGCGTTGAGGATGCCTTTCGAATGGTGGTTTCAGCCGGCGTTATTCTACCCACCGAGGCGAATCAATGCCCCGGCCCCGTCCGTTCAGCTGAAGAGCCGCTTCAATGAGATCCTTTATTGTTCTTTTCCTGGCCGCCATGTTGGTATCCCCGTTGGTGTCGCGGGCGGATGGAGGCGAACCTTCCGGGCGTACCTTGAGGATCATCAAACCGGCCGTGGGACCGAACCGTCTCAATCCGGCTTTCGAACTCATAATGGAGAAACTGGATAATGACCTTCATTACGTTGCTTCCTCACCATTTCGCCTTACCCCCAAAGGGACTGCCGCCCTTGGGATGACCCTTCTAACCTCCTTTTTTCTTCTGGACAACGACGGGGAGGTGCTGGGCGACATCTCCGGCAGGGGGGATAATTTCCAGAGTGATTATTACGATGCCTTTAATGACCTCGGGAATTATATCGTTCAGATTACCGCAGGCGCTTATTTGGTCGGGTACCTTATGGAGGATATGAATATCAAGTCGGGCGCCCTCATGAGCCTGGAGGCCGCTGCCTTGACAGCCCTTTTTGGAGGGGCTGCCGAGTTTGTACTTGGGAGAAACGGCCCCGGATCGGCTGACGACCCCCAGAATTTCAAACCCTTTTCCGGCTTCGGATCCATGCCGAATATGGATACTGCGCTGACCTTTTCCACCGTCAGCGTGCTTGCTTATGGCCAGGGGACCTTTTCTTCGATAATGTACTACGCAGTGGCAACGGGCGTGGGGCTCGCCCAGGTCTACTTCGAGGACGCATGGCCTTCAGACGTGTTCCTTGGGGCAATATTGGGTACCGCTATCGGAAGAACAGTCGCCTATCTGTCCTCACCTGACGATAATGGATCGGTGAGTTTTGCCCCGATGTTTGTTGCAGGCGCGTCTCATGCCATAGGGGTAAAAGTCGTTTACAGGTTTTAGCGATTTCACAGTCCGGGAACAGGACATCTTGTCCTTTCCATCCGATCCTTCTCGATCCGTAACGGGAACGACCCCTATGGATATTCAATCCCTTCACAGATGGGACCTGACTCCGGGGGAGGCGCGTCATATCCAGCTGGAAATGGCGGAAATGGTCACCGGTGGACCACTTCCACAGTTGAAAACCGTACTGGGAATCGATGTTTCCTACCAGCGATCCACCGGCCGGTTTATCGCGGCGGGCATCCTCCTGACAATCCCGGAATTCAAAAAAATCCTATCATTGAGACACGAGGGAAAGACCATGTTTCCCTATATCCCGGGCCTTTTATCCTTCAGGGAGGTTCCACCTCTCCTGCCTGTTCTGCGCCGGATGCCGCCACCGGATGCGATCATCGTAGATGGACAGGGAATAGCACACCCCAGAGGCCTGGGGTTGGCTTCCCACATCGGAATCCTTACCGGTATTCCCACCATCGGATGTGCCAAGAGCCGTCTCGTGGGAGAACACCGTGATCCAGGGTACAGGGTTGGTGGATATGAACCTTTGACAATAAGGGAGAGGCTTGTGGGATATGTGGTGAGATCAAAAAAGGGGTGCAGGCCCATTTATATTTCTCCGGGCCACCTCCTCGATCCGGAGGA
Organism: Deltaproteobacteria bacterium; assembly: GCA_013151915.1. Classification (NCBI taxonomy): domain Bacteria; kingdom Pseudomonadati; phylum Myxococcota; class Myxococcia; species Deltaproteobacteria bacterium. The sequence continues at coordinate 11,666 of JAADHJ010000036.1, read as the reverse complement.
TGCGCTGAAGGGTACCATGATGTGTCTGGAAGGCTATCGATTGCCGGAGCCGACCAGACTCGCCCACAAACTTACCCGGGAGTAGAAGCGGAATATAGTTAGTCCAGAGTCCAGGGTCCAGTAGTCCAGAGTCCAGTGTCCAGAGAGGAGAAGCGGACGCGGGGGACGAAAAGGTGGTATGGGAGTGTGGAGGTATCAAGATATGGATGTATCGAAGTGTCCTGGACCCCCGGATACAAGACCCTGGTTTCGGGAGCCTGAAAATGTGCTTGACGAATTAAATGGAAGAAAATACCCTTCGTGGTTGGATAATAACTGAAAAGGGGGGATTATTTTGTCCATGAGACTTTCTACCAAGAGCCGTTATGGCGTCAGAGCCCTGTTCGACATTGCATATCACTCCGTCGGGCTTCCGTCACAGATCAAGGATATTTCAAGAAGGCAGCAGATCAGCCCGAGGTATCTGGAACAGATTTTTCAGAAGCTCAAAAAGGCCGGCATCCTGGGGAGCAAGAGGGGGCCGAGCGGCGGCTATTTTCTGCTGAAAGAACCGTCCCAGATTACCATGGGCGACATCATCCGTGCTACGGAAGGCCCGTTTGAGTTGGTCTTTTGCGTCGGCGATAGCTCTCGCAGGAAGTGTCCACGTAAAGATGACTGCGTCGCGACGGTCATGTGGGCCAAGATCAGCGGGCAGATCGAGAAGTTCTTCGACACCATTACCATTGCCAACCTCTGCAATGAGGCAAAAGATCTGGGTGTAGAGAGGGAGTACGACCATCCGTACACGTATAACATCTGACGGGACCACAACGCGGTCCGCAGATAATCCCGTCCGTGGCTTTCCATGTTCCCCTTTCGAGGACCGGAACAATGAACGATAGACACCCTCATGGTAATCCTTATGGCCGTCCCAGCCCCGGGATGATACGGCTTTGTTCCATCCTCCGGGATGTCCGTCGGGCGCTGGTGGCCTTCTCCGGCGGTGTAGACAGCTCCTTCCTGCTTCGTTACGCTGTGGATGTTCTCGGCAGGGATTCGGTACTCGCGGTGACGGTCCACAGTCCTCTGCTCCCACGGGGGGAAGCGGAAGAGGCGCTGGAACTTGCCCATTCATGGGGGGTCCAGGTCAGTTCCGTCCAACTGGATCCTCTGGAGGACCAGGGTGTCGCCCGCAATATGCCGGACAGATGCTATCTGTGCAAGAAAATCATATTTACCCACCTGTCCGAGATGGCAAAGCGCAAGCGCATCTCCTGGATCCTGGACGGTACCAACGCCGATGACGGCGGAGAGTACAGACCGGGTATCAGAGCCCTCGAGGAACTGGGAATCCGGAGCCCCCTTCGCGAAGCCGGACTGACCAAGGATCAGATCAGGTCGGAAAGCAGGAGGTTGGGGATGTCAACCTGGGATCGGCCGTCATCGCCTTGCCTTGCGACCCGCTTCCCCTATGGAAATCCCATCAGCCTGGAGGCTGTCGGTAAGGTGGACGGGGGTGAAAAGTACCTGAAATCGTTGGGTTTTGACGTTGCAAGGATCAGGGTCCATGGTGACGTGGCAAGGGTGGAGGTGCCCGTCGACCGAATCGGGGATCTTGTTCGAGAGGAGACCAGGGAGGGAATAGTTTCCGCCTTTAAAGAGATCGGATTTCGCTATATTACCTTTGATCTGCAGGGTTTCCGTTCGGGAAGCATGGATGAGGTCTTACCGCCTGTTGATTAGATAGTCGGGGTGCTCCTTTGCAACCTTGTCCGACCTTTTTCACGCTTCCGGACAACCGTGGTCCGGATTACCGCCCCATCCATCATCCATCAGGCCGGCGTCTGTTGACCTGGAGCATTCTCATCTTCATGTCCCTTTTACTTGCGGCGTTCTATGGATGCGCCGGTGTCAGGCACCCGGTCGCCGCGGAGACGAGCTACGAAAACCGGTTGACGCTCGCCGCAGGGTACATCCGGTCCGCCGAGAACCAGCGTGCCAAAGAGGTTCTTTCGGGGGCGGTGGCCGACCGGCCTGAACGTCCTGAGGCCTATGCGATGCTGGGGGACATGTTTCATTCAAGCGGTGATCTGGAGATGGCGGCGGAGGAATACCGCCGATCTATTGAAAAGGGCGAGGATGACCCGGCCGTCTGGAACAACCTGGCATGGGTGGAATCCGGCCTGGGCTACAATGGAGCAGCTCTTTATCATATTGAAAAAGCTATTGAAATGGCTCCTTTCCCCCTTTACCCTTATCTGGATACGCGTGCCCGGATCCTTAAGGCCATGGGGAATGTTGAGGAAGCGCGGAAAGGGGCCGCCATGGCTCTGCGCCTCACACCAGCTTCCGATAAGCGGATGCGACAGGCGCTGGAGAAGCTCCTTGGTGAGTTGAATGGCGGAGAGGACGGCAGGTAAATCCGTGGAAGAACAACTGAAATCCTACATACACAGGCTCAGTCTGGATTTTCCCGATCGGTTTATCGGCGGCAAGGGACACGGTAAGGCTTTTGACTATCTTCAGCGGACACTGCGTTCATGGGGGCTGTGGGTGAACGTTCAACCGTTTACGGTTGACATCCATATCCCACACAAGTGGTCCCTTGAGATCGATACCGGACAGGGGTACGAAAAGGTCGAGACACTTCCGGGGATTGGAGCCCCTTCAATCCGAAGGATGGAGTCCGAGATCCTTCCGGTTGGGCACGCGCGTGAGGAGGATTACGAGTCTCTGGACGATACCGAGGGCAAGGTCCATCTTACCATGCTCTGGAAAAGTCATGAGACAACCAAGATCCGGGAGGCGGCCATGAGGGGCGCTCCGGCCCTGATCTGGTACAATGACTATTTTGATGAACTGTATTCGGGAGCATGCGACTACAGCCTTGCCCCCATCCCCGGTTTCGCCATACACAAGTCGGTGGCCCGCCGGGTGATTGATGCGGGCGGCGGCAGGGTCAGGCTCCATAACAGATCGAAGAGGCGAAGAATCCGGTGCCGGAATCTGGAGGCCGGGTACGGGGGGGACAACGGGCGTCATGCCCTTCTCACCGCCCATTACGATACCAGACCCCACACCCCCGGAGCCAGCGATGATGCCTCCGGCGTTGCCGTCATGCTCGCTTTTATCCGGGCCGGATACGGGCGGGATCTTCCGGTCAAGGTCCGTTATCTTTTCGCCGACTGCGAGGAGGAGGGATGTGTCGGTGCGGAACAGTTTGCGGCCCAGCGATACAGGGCCAACCTCCTCAAGGCGACATCCTGCGTGGTGAACCTTGACGCCGTGGGATGGCCCAACCTCTGCGTCATCACGCGCGACAGAGACGCCGTGATGGATAATGGGCTTTCCCGCCTGGCCTGTGATGTGCTGCAGGACCTCGGTTACACTGCCGAGCGTGTACGTTCCAAAACCGGAAAAAGCAACCATACCCCGTTCGCCCATCGCGGTGTTCCATCCCTCTGGTTGTCCGATTATCCCAATTACATCCGCCATTCCATTATCGACAACGCCTTTAACGTTGATTATCCGACCATGTCACTGGTTACCGAGTCACTGAGGCGGATCTTCCTGGAGATGGATTAAGATGGAACATCGGGTTCCGCCGTGGGCACAGCGGTTCCTGGTACGATCCGTTTTTGCGGTTGGTGTTTTCCTGTGGACACTTTTCACCAGACATCCCATGGGTGTGGCAGGCGTAAGGATAATCGTGCTGGGGTACCTCGTCTTCTCGGCCGGCGTCTATCTGTGGAACCAGTTTGGACGCCGGGCCGACTCCGGGGAGAGGGAATTTCTGGTTTACCTCGATATCCTTTTTGTCGGGTTCCTGATCTATCTGACGGGGGGGGCCGACAGCGAGTTCTACCTGTTCCTGTATTTCATCCTGGCCTTAAGGGCGCCTTTCGTCAAATGGTCGCAGATCCTGATCATTTCAGCCGTCAGCACGGTGGTTTACCTCACATCCATTCTCTCAACCTGGGATCAGGCCTATTGGTTTGATCTTGTAATGAGGGGCTGCCTGTTCCTGTTTTTGGCGCTCCTCCTCAGGATCATCGCCCAAAGGTCCATTGAGGAAAGAGAACGGGCGGAGCGACTGGCCCAGGAACTCGCCGCGACCCACGACGAGGTTCGACGCTACACGGCGGCCCTTGAGAAGGCCAACGCCGTTGGGGAAAAGCGACTGGCAGAGATCACCATCCTGCACGAGTTCGTTCTCGATGTCCGTGGAGTCGACGATTATGAGAAGTTATATAATATTGTATTCAAATATGTCCGCCGAATCAGTGATGCCCCCTGGATCTTCCTACTGAACAGGAGAAATCCCGAAAGAGGCCAGGTGGTCGTCCGGTCATGGGGAAACCCTCCCTCCCCCGTCATAAGGTTGATAAGGGATAAGGGGCTTTGTCCGGAATTCGGCTGTGAGGGCCTGGAGAGGCAGGTTGATTTGCCGGCTGCCGGGAAGGCCGTACTCCTCGGGTTTGCCCATTGCCATGAGAACCGTTCGTCCGTAACCCTTATTCTCATCTTTCCGGAAGGACAGGTTAAGCCGGAAAAAGATAAAACGGGAGTTCTTTCCGCCCTCATGCACAGCGTGGAGAGTGAACTGGAGCTTCACCGCTTGAGGAAAAGGCTTGTAACATCCAACGAAAGGCTTTCAGAGAGCAATCGTAATCTGATGCGTCTTCAGGAGTTCCAGTTCGAACTTAGTCGGGCTTTTCTGTCCCACAGGGAGATAGGACCGGTTATCCAGGGGATCCAGGAGATCATGGCCAAGGAGCTTTTCGAGCTGGATCGCCTCAATCTCTTCATGCCGAATTGGAGGACGGGAATGCTCGAGTGCAAGACTTCCGTCGGTATAAAAAACTATCCCCAGGACAGGATCAAGGTTCCCATGGATGAGAGAGGCGGTGCCATATCCAAAGCTTTTCGAGACGGAAAAACTATCTATTTTGACGGCAATAAGCCCGTTCCACCAGAATATCGACTGGCCGATCCGTACAGCAGAATTCCCGCTGTACGATCCCGAATCTTTGTCATCGTTCCGCTCAAAAGCCATGAGGAAAAGGTAGTTGGCGTCATCGGCGCGGACAGGAAGTATACCCACAGGCCTATCCCGCCCGAGACCATCAACCTGTTGGAGTTTTTCGCGCGCCACGTGGCCATGGTCCTTTCCATCCAGATGATCAGGGAGTAGGGTGCTGGCCACCCCTCCCTAATCACTTTATAATGGCCGCTGTGTGAATCTTTTTGGGCTCATCTGATTAATGCGTTCCCTGTATGTATTTACACCGTAACAGTGCGCATTGTTTCACCACAGTGCAGCCGCTTGCAGATTGCACCACGGGGTTTTAAAGGAGGGTTTTAAAGAGTATAACCTGAATAAAAAATTACTGGTTTTACCCTGTGTAATAACCCTGTGGTGTGACCTTTGAACGGTCACGCTGTGGTAAATGGACTTTCAGGTACTCATTTCCGGAATGAACCTTCTTTGTTAAGGACGAGGCGATATGACAACACTGTTTAAGGAAAACGAAAGGTTTAATCGGACCTTTCTTCTCAAGGCGATCTCTTCCGGGAAAACGAGGGGCGGGAATCCCTTCGTCTCCTTGACCCTCGGAACTCCCCAGCAGGATTTTGAGGGACGTCTCTGGGATACCGACATGGAAACTCTTCCGTCTCTTCTTCCCGGCGATCCGGTAAACGCCTCGGGCACCGCCGTTCTCTACCAGGACCGAATCCAGCTCAAGGTGGAGAAGATTTTAAAGGAGACATCCGGCGTTGATCCGCGTTCTCTCTATCCGTCGTCGACATTTTCGGAGGAAGAACTGGGGATGATGTGGAGAAAATGGGTAAAAAGAATTGATAATGAAAGCCTCAAGGCTCTTTTCACAGCGGTTGGAAGAGATGGCGCTTTTATGAAAGCCTTTCTTCGTTCCCCGGCGGCAGTTACAATGCATCACGCCCGTATCGGGGGACTCGCGGAACACAGCCTTGGGGTATGCGGGATGGCCTGTGCGGTGGGAGAGAAATACACGTGGCTGAGACCGGATATCCTCATTGCAGGAGGGCTTCTGCATGACATCGGGAAGATTCGGGAGTACGAGGCTGCCCGCACTTTCCAGGTTTCCACAGAGGGTCGACTCATGGGTCATATATCTTTGGGGATCCCCATGCTGAAGGGCTATATTGAAAAGGTTCCGGGCTTTCCTGAAGACCTCGCCATAGAACTATACCACATCATCCTCAGCCATCACGGTAAACTGGAACTGGGCTCGCCCAAAGCCCCTTCAACCCCTGAAGCGCTGGTGGTCCATTATGCTGATGACCTGGACGCGAAACTGGACATGCTCAGGGCGTCGCGGTTGTCATCCCGGGATGGACCGGGAGATTCTCCAGGGGAGTATGTCAGGGGGCTAGGCAGATTCTTCCTGTTCCCCGGGGATGAAAAACCGGGTGTCCTGGAGAATCCCGCCGCGAAACCGGCAGCCGACGATCAGGGGAAGCTTTTTTAGATTGGAATCGACTTTATGCGAGGACGCGTTTACACCATCGTACCTGCCGCCGGCTCTGCGGTCCGAATGGGGTTGGGCTACAGCAAGGCATACCTGGACATTTCGGGTGTGCCCCTCCTCGTCCGTACCTTGAGATCACTCCTCAAAAGCCACCACATCGATTCCATTACCGTTGCCGTTCGTCCGAATGAGGTTGACCTGTGCGTGAGGGAGATCGTCCGGAAATATTCACTCCAGGATGAGGTCTCTGTTATCGGCGGGGGTGGAAAGAGGCAGCACACCGTGGGGGAGCTGCTTTTGAGGATCCCGGCGGATCGGGACATTGTTCTGATACATGATGGAGGCAGGCCTTTTGTATCGGAGCGCTTGATCGGCGATGTACTGGCCGGGGCGGTCAAGTGGGGGGCCGCTCTCGCTGCGATTCCGGCTACGGATACCGTAAAAATTTCCGATGATGGGGGTGAGACGGTAACCGCCACCATAAGAAGGGAGAGGGTGTATCTGGCCCAGACACCCCAGGCCTTCCATCGGGATTTAATCCTGGCGGCCCACAAGAGGGCGATGAAGGGGAGTTTTTCCGCCACCGACGACGCGTCCCTGATTGAGGAGACGGGTCATGAGGTCAGGCTCGTGGAGGGAGATCCAAGAAACATCAAGATTACGACTTTGGACGACCTGGAGCCGGCAAGGCGGATTCTTCAGGGGGGAGGGCCGGGTAATGGGTGACCGGACCCGCATGGGTATCGGCTTTGACTCTCATAGACTGGTCGAGGGCAGGGATCTTATCCTTGGAGGTGTGCGTATCCCTTATGAGATGGGCCTGGAAGGACATTCGGACGCGGACGTTCTTACCCATGCGCTCATGGATGCCCTCCTGGGTGCGGCGGGCATGGGCGATTTGGGGGGGCATTTCCCCGACACCGATGACATGTACAGAGGGGCTGACAGCCTTGAGTTGCTTAAGGAAGTCCTGGACCTGCTGAGGGAGGATGGTTGGGAGGCCGTCAACGCGGATGCCACCCTCCTTGCCGAGAGTCCGAAGATGGCCCCGTTCATTCCCCGGATGATCGAGAAACTGGAAGACGCCGGATTGGGACCGGGCACGGTTAATATTAAGGCTACAACTGGTGAGGGGATGGGGTTTGTGGGGCGGGGGGAGGGTCTTGCGGCCATTGCCGTCGCCCTGATCAGGAAGAAAAACAGGCAATAGGCAATGGGCAATAGGCAATGGGCTATAGGCAATGGGCTATGTGGGAATATGGAAGTATAGAAATATCCTAGACCCCAGACCCTAAATCCCGGATCCTGTTTCCAGGCTCCCCTCTGGACTGTGGACTCTGGACTCTGGACTCTGGACTGTGGACTCTGGACTGTGAAATAGTCACTTATCCCAGGAGTTTCTATGACCCTTCGCATTTACAACACCCTGACAGGACGGAAAGAGGAGTTCGCTCCCATAAATCCTCCCAAGGTGGGCATCTACACCTGCGGTGTGACGGTCTACGACTACTGTCACATCGGGCACGCCAGGGCCGCAGTGGCGTTTGACACGGTCCGAAGGTACATGGAGTTCAAAGGCTACGATGTGACCTTCGTCAGGAACTACACCGACATTGACGACAAGATCATTAAAAAGAGCAGTGAGGAAGGTCGGAACTGGAAGAGGATCGCCGAGACCTACATTAGTGCCCACGATGAGGACATGGAGGCGCTTGGGGTAAGGCGGGCGGACCACGTACCCAGAGCTACGGGGCACATTGGGGATATCATAAAACTGGTCCGACGCCTCGTGGATAAGGGCTACGGGTACGAGATTGAGGGGGATGTCTACTTCGAGGTCGCGAGGTTCAAGCCGTACGGCAGGCTTTCCGGGAGAGATCCGGACGATATGAGGGCAGGGGCCAGGATAGAGGTTGATGAGCGAAAGAAAGATCCCCTGGATTTCGCCCTCTGGAAATCATCGAAGCCGGGCGAGCCCTGGTGGAACAGCCCCTGGGGGCGGGGGCGTCCCGGCTGGCATATTGAGTGTTCGGCCATGTCATCCGCTCTGCTGGGTCAGCCCTTCGACATCCACGGGGGCGGGAAAGACCTCATCTTTCCTCACCACGAAAACGAGATCGCCCAGTCCGAGGCCGCAGCCGGCAAGGAGTTCGTCAGGTATTGGATGCACAACGGCTTCGTCAATGTCGACAGCGAGAAGATGTCCAAATCGCTCGGCAACTTCTTCACCATCCGGGAGGTACTGGAAAAGTTTTCCGCGCCGGTCATCCGCCTGTTCCTCCTGTCGACCCATTACCGGAGTCCCCTGGATTTTTCAGACCGGAACCTGGACGAGGCCCGGGTCAGGTACGAGAGGTTCATGAATCTTTTCGCCAGGGCGGGTCGCTATGTGCCGGATGATCGTGAGCCGGACAGGGCGGAGGCGGAGTCTCTCAGGGTTCTTGAGGAGGAGGCCGAACCGGCTTTCATCCGGGCTATGGACGACGACTTCAACTCCGCGGCAGCGCTGGGACACCTCTTTTCGGTTCTTCCGGTCATCAACAGTGTGCTGGACAGGGCCGACTCGGAGGGGCACTCGGTATCGGGGGCGTGGAAAGGAGAAATGGACCGGTTTTTCACCCGGCTTGGCGGTCCGCTGGGGCTCTTTGAGGCCGGCCTTGATGAGGGGGCGGCCTATCTGGGTGCGGGCCGGAGGACCGGGGACGGCAATTTTCAAGAGGCTATGGCCCTGGCAGTCCGGAGGGATGCGGCGAGAAAAGAGAAGGACTGGGCCCAAGCCGACCGACTGAGGGGCCGGATCGCCGATCTGGGTTTCACCGTCCAGGATACCCCCCAGGGGCCGGTTCTGGTGCCCATTGGGCGGAAAGCCTGACGGGGGAAAATAGTCCAGAGTCCAGAGGGGAAGAGCAGACGCGGGTGCGGAAGACAACAGTCTCGAAGTTTCGAAGTAAGGGAGTAAGAATGACCTCGCTGCGCATTGCTCGTTGGACGTTGGACATTGGTCTGTTTCTCTGGACTCTGGACTCTGGACTCTGGACTCTGGACTCTGGACTCTGGAACTGAAGTGATGATGGATAGCGAAGAGACCCAGATCCTGACCGGTCGTCAGGCCGTTTTGGAAGCGTTGCGCCATCGCCGCAGGGCCCTGTACCGCCTTTTGATATCGCGAAAGGCAGAGACCCGGGAGTTCGAACGCATAGCCCGCGGTCTGAATATCCCTGTCCGCAGGGGAGAACCCGCCGAGCTCTCCAAGGTCGCGGGGAGCGCTAAACATCAGGGCGTTGTACTGGAGTGCGGTCCTCTCCCTGTGTTCGCACTGGAAGAGATATTGAGGTTCGACCCCCCCGGGGGCCAGGATCTGCTTGTTCTGTGCGTCGGTATTGAGGATCCGCGAAACCTGGGCGCTATCGCCCGGTGCATGTCCTTCCTCGGCGGCAGGGCCCTTATGATTCCGGGAAAAGGCTCGTCGCCCCTCAGCGCGTCTGCGTCCCGAACATCGGCGGGGGCCATGGAAAGTCTGCCGATCGCTGTGATTTCCGGTGCGGCATGGGCGTGCGGACGCCTGAAATCATCAGGATACCAGGTGGTCGGCGTAGAAACCGGGGGTGTCGCCCTCGGTGAATGGAAGAACGTAACCGGCAAAATCGTCCTGGTTCTGGGAGGAGAGGATCGCGGTTTGGGCAAGGGGGTCCAGAAGCGATGCGATCTGGTGGTCTCGATTCCAGGATCCGGAACCGTAGGGTCACTCAATGTGTCCGTGGCCGCGGGCATTGTTCTCTATCATGTGACGGCCGGAAGGAGGCAGGCTGCAGCGGGAGAAGGGGGACCCTGATAGAATCCACGGAAAAAAAACTTGACAAACAGGGGCCGACCTTCTAAATAAGCGTGTTATTCTTTTATTGGGTGGTATCTACCTGGAAGAGGCAAAAGAGTCGACCCGAACGAGGCAGAAACGGAACTCGCGCAACTCGTGGTTTCGCTGGCGTAGCTCAATGGTAGAGCAGCGCATTTGTAATGCGCAGGTTGCGGGTTCGAGTCCCATCGCCAGCTCCAACTAGGATAGTGGACCGGGCAATATCCGGCCGATTTATATGGGGGCTCAGGAGGATTTCAGGGGAGGTGCCCGAGTGGCTAAAGGGGACGGGCTGTAAACCCGTTGGCGCTGCCTACAGTGGTTCGAATCCACTCCTCCCCACCATTTGGAATATTCACCGGCACGATTGATTGATGACTTCGCAAAAAGTCATTGATGGACTTTTTACGACACTATCATTGATTGACCGCTGGTTTGATAAAACAGTTCTTGAAAGCTTTGATGGCCTGCAGGTGGAGGTTTTCAAGAGGCGGTGTGTTTCGCTCTCTGGACGTAACAGGTTGGAAATTGGAGTTTTTGAGGTAAGCGGGAATAGCTCAGTTGGCTAGAGCGTCAGCCTTCCAAGCTGAGGGTCGCGGGTTCGAGTCCCGTTTCCCGCTCCAGAACATTTTGCCCACGTAGCTCAGTGGTGGAGCACTTCCTTGGTAAGGAAGAGGCCGCCGGTTCAATCCCGGCCGTGGGCTCCACGGGATTTTTGGGAGGGCTCTTTGCGAGGGGGGCCTTTAATAAGGAAGAGGCAGGCAGGTGCCGCTCCATCCGGTACGGTTAGCTCAAGGAGGAGAAGATGGCTAAGGCGAAGTATGAGAGGACGAAGCCGCACATTAACGTAGGAACCATAGGCCACGTTGACCACGGCAAGACGACGTTGACGGCAGCGATAACGAAGTGTCTGGCCAACAGTCAGCTGGCGGAGTTTGTTCCCTTTGACGAGATTGACAAGGCACCAGAGGAGCGGGAGCGCGGCATCACCATCGCGACGGCTCACGTGGAGTACGAGACGGCGAACCGTCACTACGCTCATGTGGACTGCCCCGGTCACGCCGATTATGTGAAGAACATGATCACCGGTGCGGCTCAGATGGATGGAGCGATACTGGTTGTGTCGGCGGCCGACGGTCCCATGCCCCAGACGCGGGAGCACATTCTGCTGGCCCGGTTAGTGGCTGACAAGGATTACGGAGAAAGAAAATGGGCAAGGAAAAGTTTGATCGCAGCAAGCCGCACGTTAACATTGGCACGATTGGCCATGTTGACCACGGCAAGACGACGTTGACTGCGGCGATTACCAAGGTTTTGGC
>JAADHJ010000035.1 GCA_013151915.1 Deltaproteobacteria bacterium | reverse complement strand
AAGACGGAAGCCCAAAAGATCATCACGGCGCCCTCCGGTCGCCACGGGATCGCTTCGCATGGGTTAAAGCTCGCGATGACAGATAGGGGGTACGCGCGATGACGCCGTGGCAGTTCCTGAACCTCTGGACTCTGGACACTGGACTTTGGACTCCCTGTCCGCCATAGCTCGCAGAGCGACGGCGGATGGACTTTCGACTCTGGACTCTGGACCCTGGATCAAGTAATTCATTTTTGGAGGTCAAAATGAAAGCTGTCGTTCTCGGATACCACAACATCGGCTGCGCGGGCATGGAAGCGCTGCTGCGCAACGGCATCTCCATCTCGGCCGTCTTCACCCACAGGGACGATCCCAAAGAGACGATCTGGTTCAGATCGGTGGCGGAACTGGCTGCCTCCAGGGACATCCCGGTCTACGCCCCGGATGATATCAACCATCCCATCTGGGTCGAGAGGATTCGGGAACTGGCTCCGGATATCATCTTCTCATTTTACTACAGGAACATCATCGGACCGGACATCCTCGCCATCCCGCCGTCGGGCTGCCTTAACCTCCACGGGTCCCTCCTGCCGAAATACAGGGGCCGGGCTCCCATTAACTGGGTCCTGGTGAACGGGGAAAAGGAAACGGGCGTCACCCTCCACCACATGACACCCCGGCCCGACGATGGGGACATTGTGGCTCAGCGAAAAATCCGGATCGACGACGACGATACGGCCTTGACCCTGCACGGTAAGGCGGCGGCCGCCGCCGCGGCCATGCTCGATGATGTCCTGCCTTCAATCAAGGACGGCACGGCCTCGGGCACCCCGCAGGACCATAAACAGGCCACCCGCTTCGCGGGACGCCGCCCCGAGGACGGCGAGATCGACTGGAGCCGGGACGCCTCGGCCGTTCGCAACCTGGTCAGGGCGGTTACCAGGCCATACCCGGGGGCATTTTCATTCGCCGGTGACAGGAAATGCTTTTTCTGGACTGTCACCGAGGCAAACGGGGATGCCGGCAACAGACCCGGAGGAACCGTCGTCTCCACCGATCCCCTTGTCGTTGCCTGTGGAAAGGGAGCCGTGCGCGTGGACTTCGGACAGGAGGAAGACGGCGTGTACATGACCGGCCCCCAGCTTGCCCGGGAGATGCGTCTCACCGCAGAGATGTCCTTCGGCCCCCGTACAAGCATAAAGGTGGAAGCGTCCAGGAAGAAGAGGGTTCTCATTCTGGGCGTGGACGGCTTTATCGGAAACGCCCTTGGTGAAAGGCTGCTCGAGAGCGGCCGCTACGAGGTCCACGGCATGGATCTCCACGCAAAGTACATCCAGCGACTCTTAGACAGGCCGGACTTTCACTTTTCGGAGGGAGACATCTCTATCCACAGGGAGTGGATCGAGTACCACATCAGGAAATGCAACATCGTCCTGCCCCTTGTCGCCATCGCCACGCCCATCGAGTACACCCGCAACCCTCTGCGTGTATTCGAGCTGGATTTCGAGGAAAACCTGAGGATCGTACGCTACTGCGTGAAGTACGGAAAAAGGATCGTCTTTCCATCCACCTCCGAGGTTTACGGTATGTGCGAGGACGAGTCGTTCGACGAGGACAACTCCAGGCTCATTACCGGACCCATCCGAATGCAGCGATGGATCTACTCGTGCAGCAAACAGCTCCTCGACCGGGTCGTCTGGGCCTATGGACAGCAGAGGGGGCTTTCGTTCAGCCTGTTTCGGCCTTTCAACTGGATCGGGCCCAGGCTCGACAGCCTGGCCTCCGCCCGTATCGGAAGTTCGCGGGCCATAACCCAACTGATCCTCAACCTGGTCGAGGGAACACCCATCCAGCTGGTGGACGGCGGGAATCAGAAACGGTGCTTTACCGACGTATCGGACGGCATCGAATGTCTTTTCAGGATCATCGAGAACCAGGACGGGCTCTGCGACGGGAGGATCATCAACATCGGCAATCCCGACAACGAAGCGAGTATTAAAGAATTGGCCGACCTGCTTGTCGCCGCTTTCGAAAAACATCCCCTGCGTTCCCATTTTCCGCCCTTCGCCGGATACCAGGAACTGGAGAGCAGGGCCTTCTACGGTCCCGGTTATCAGGATATAGAGCACCGGAAGCCTTCCATACGCAACGCGAAGAAACTTCTGGACTGGTCGCCCACTGTCGGAATCAGGCAGTCGGTGGAGGAGACTCTCGATTTCTTCCTCACCCAGGCCGCCGAGGTGAAGCGCCCCTAGCGCGGCCTGTGGGGAGAGGGATGCGTACCGGCGAGGGAACCGGCACATGAGGATCGGCCTCAGGGTTGACGTTGACACCTTCAGGGGAACCCGCCTGGGCGTACCGCCGCTTTGCGATCTTCTTGCCCGTCACGGCATCACCGCCTCCTTTTTTTTTACGGTCGGCCCGGACAACATGGGCCGCCACCTGCGCCGCCTCCTTCGCCCGTCCTTTCTCTGGAAGATGCTCCGAACCAGGGCCGCCGGGCTTTACGGATGGGATATTCTCCTGAAAGGGACACTCCGGCCCGGACCCGTTATTGGAGAGAGGCTCGCCGCCATCATCCAGGATACGGCTGACGCGGGTCACGAGATCGGCCTTCACGCCTGGGACCACCACCGCTGGCAGACACGCATCGACACTATGGACGGTAGCGACATCCATCGTTCCCTGGCAATGGGAGTCGATCTCCTCACCCGGATACTGGGACGCCCGCCGGACTGCTCCGCGGCTCCGGCCTGGAAATCCAGCGACCCGGCCCTCATGGAAAAGGACCGGTTCCCCTTTGTCTACAACAGCGACTGCAGGGGTGAATGCGTCTTTCTTCCCATTGTGGGCGGCAGGACCCTCCGACAGCCCCAGGTTCCTGTTACCCTTCCCACCTACGACGAGGTCATCGGCAGCGGCGGGATCTCCGACGAAAACTACAACGAGTATATGCTCTCACTCCTGGACCCGGCCGGGCTCAACGTCCTGACCGTTCACGCTGAGGTAGAGGGAATCTCCCGTCTCGATATGTTCGACCGTTTCCTTTCCAACGCCCGTACATCCGGAGCGGCCTTCTGCGCCCTCGGGACCTGCCTGGAGGGGTCAACACCGCCCCCCGCCGCGCCTGTCGTCTCAGGACATGTTCCGGGCCGGGACGGCTGGATCTCCCTGCAGGGCACACTATGAAGAAATCGGCCTGGATAATAGTCGTTCTTTTCCTGTTTATTTACATTCTGCCCCTTGGCGTGAGGCCCCTCGTCTTTCCCGACGAGACCAGGTACGCCGAGATCCCGAGGGAGATGCTGGCAACGGGGGACTGGACCGTTCCCCACCTGGACGGTATCCGCTATTTCGAAAAGCCGGTGCTCAGCTACTGGATAGACGCCTTTTCCACGGCGCTGCTCGGTGAGAACAGGTTCGCCGTGAGGCTCCCATCGGCCCTTTCGGTCGCCCTCGCAGCTCTCTTCATCTACCTGCTTGTCTCCCGTGCGTCCGGAGATCCCTGGAAGGGAACCCTTTCCTCCGTGATCTACCTGACTTCCATGGGGGTCTACGCCGCCGGGGTCTACAACTCTCCCGACAGCCTTCTTTCCATGTTCCTGACCGCGGGCATGGTCCTTTTTTTCCTATCCCACGTGGAGGAACACCCCACCCGAAGGGCCGTTTTCCTCGCGCTCTTCGGCGTTTTCTGCGGGCTGGCCTTTCTGACGAAGGGGTTTCTCGCTTTTGCCGTCCCGGTGGTGGCCATCGTGCCGTTCATGATATGGGAGGGCCAATGGAAAAAGCTGTTCACCATCCCATGGATCCCCGCAATCGCCGCGCTCCTCGTCGCCCTGCCCTGGTCCGTGATGATCCACCTGCGGGAAGGCCGGTTCTGGCACTACTTCTTCTGGGTGGAACACATCCAGCGGTTTTTCTCCAATCATCCCCAGCACCCTAAACCGTTCTGGTATTTTGTTCCCGTAATTGCGGGCGGCGCCCTGCCCTGGACGGTTCTCATCCCGGCGGCCATAGGCGGTTCGACCCTGAAAAAACCGAGGGACTCCCTTCTGCGCTTCTCGTTCTGCTGGCTCATCTTCCCGTTTCTCTTTTTCACCGCCTCCAACGGCAAACTGGGCACATATATCCTCCCGTGCTTCCCTCCCCTCGCTATCCTCATAGCCTATGGGCTCACGGGATACTTTCAGAAAAATGGAAGAAAAAGTTTTAACTGGGGAGCTTTGGCGCTGGCCGCGTCTGCGGGTCTCATCGGGGCTATACTCCTGACAGCCCATCTCTTTTTCCCCACCGACAACATGGTATACGCAAAGGGCGAGACCCTGAAATGGGTCCTCGGGACCGCCGGATTTCTTTCCATCGGCACGGTCGCATGGTTGGCCTCGCGCGCTTCAAATCCGATCCGGAAGATCACGCTCTTTGCCGTTGCGCCCGTGCTTTTTCTGTTCGTTCTCCACTTCGCCATTCCCGACCAGTCCATGGGAAGAAAGATGCCCGGCCCCTTCATCAAGGCCCATACGAGCCGGATTTCCCCCGACTCCATCCTCGTTTCAGACAATTACCTGGCGCCTGCCGTCTGCTGGTTCTACAGGCGATCCGACGTCTACCTCCTGGAAAAAGGCGGAGAATTTACCTACGGCCTTACCTACGGAGACTCGAAGGGACGGCTGCTGACTATTGACATGTTCAAGAAGATGGCCGAAAAGGGGCTTGGGAAGGGACGTTTGGTCCTGATAACCCATAAGAAGCGTTACGAGGCGTACCGCGACCGGCTCCCGAAACCTGTCTTCATGGATGAGTATGGAAAGTTCGTCTTCGTGCAGTTCTGATTAAGCGGACGTTTGAAGTTTGAGGTTGAACGTTGAACGCTCTTTACCACGTTGAACGTTGAACGTTCTTTAAGTAACAGGGGGATTTCAAAATGCATAACAGGCCCGAACGCCGTCTCATAGCTGATATCCAAAGCCGGATCGGGGTTTTTCACCGGCATGGCAAGGAAAACCTCCAGTGGCTCGAAGAGCAGATGCACCCCTACTTCTTCATCACCATGAAGGAGGAAATCGATGCGCTCACCACCCTCGCCATGCAGCTTAATACCCTCGCCGCAAACCACAGACTCATCCTGGCGGACAGGGAAAAAGCCCTGATCCTGGCCTGCCGGAATGTACCGGGTTCCCTCTACGGGACGCTTCGAACCCTCCATGACAGGGAGATCACCTATACGGAGATCATCCACTCCCTCGGCCCCATTCCCGGTCTTGAACATTCCCTGGAGATCCAGCGCTACGAGTTCGACCGCAAGAACCACCGGACCATCGCCGGGGCGGCGGGGGTTTCCGTCCCCCGCGGCATCGGGGTAAAGATCCTCGATGCCCTCAGGGAGTACTACCCGGCCTTTGATTTCGACCGTTTTGACCGCTACCTGAAGATCATCTGGCTGAATAACCGGAACTACGTGCGCATCTCACCTCCCAGGAGGGTCGCCCAGCTCCTATGGCTCTTCTACCAGGGCAATGCAAAGGGCGGGGTCTTCCTGGACGTCGAAGAGACAAAGGAACCGGATGAAACGGAAGGATACAGGGTCCTGTTCGCCGCCGGAAACCCTCCACAGAAGGATTTTCTGCTGCAGATCATGGAGGCCTTCAACCGCCTGAGCATCGGTATCCAGCGCACCTACTGCCTCAACATCAGCAACGGCGTTCATCCCTATTTCCTGGGGACCTTTTACGCCCGGGCCAGGGAAACCCAGGCGGTCACCAAAGGCACGGAACTGTTTGAACGACTGCGCAACGAGCTTTATAATACCCAGATCCTCTCCACCAACTCCTACACCTACCAATATTTTACTACCAGGGACATCATGTCCGGGGAGGATGCGTCCCTTATCAACGCCTTTATCGCCTTTTGCCATACGAACCTCGCCCGCAACCGGCAGGAAAGCTACCACATCGATGACGTCAAACTGGCCTTCCACTCCAATCCCAACATCTCCCTGCAGCTGGTGGACCTGTTCAGAACACGATTCTCCCCCGGAATCTCAGAGCGGGAGGTACAATATAAGAATCTCCTTAGGAAGACCGAGGAAACCGTTGAAGGCTACAACACCGGCCACAGGTACCTGGACGAATTTCGAAGGAGCATTTTCAGATGCTGCATTACCTTCATCCGCAACACATTGAAGACCAACTTCTTCGTCCTCGGCAAACAGGCCCTGGCGTTCCGCCTGGACCCGAAATACCTTTCCAGCCTGGACTCCGCCTTCACCGCCGACCTGCCGCCCAAAACCCCCTTCAGAATCACATTTTTCTTCGGCCGTTTCGGGGTTGGCTACCATATCGGTTTTTCAGATATCGCAAGGGGCGGATGGCGGACGATCATCACCGGAAACCGGGACGACTACGTCACCAACACCGATACGTTATTCCGCGAGGTTTTCGTCCTGGCCCACACACAACACCTGAAAAACAAGGATATATACGAGGGTGGTTCCAAGATGGTTGTAGTACTGGACGCTTCCGGTCTGGAGGACGCCGATTTCGTTACCCAGAGGATGTACAAACTGCAGTACGGATTCATCAACGCCTTCCTTGACATTTTCATCACCGAGAACGGCAAGGTCAGTAACCCACGGGTCGTTGACTACTATGGAGAGGATGAACCCATCGAGCTGGGGCCCGATGAGAACATGCACGATTCCATGATCGAAACCATCGCCAGTCTCTCGGTGAGGCGCGGATACATGCTGGGGGATGGGATCATCTCCAGCAAAAAGAACGGTATCAACCACAAGGAGTACGGGGTGACCTCCACGGGTGTGGTGAAGTTCGCCGAAATCACCATGGAGGATCTGGGAAAGGACATCTCCCGGGATGCCTTCTCGGTCAAGTTCACGGGCGGTCCCAACGGTGACGTGGCGGGAAACGCCATCAGGATTCTTTTTGAAAAATGCCCCAGGGTGAAGATCAACCTCATTCTCGACGGCACAGGCGCCCTCTTTGACCCAGACGGGGGGAGTCGGTCGGAACTGAAGAGGATCCTGTTTACGGGCGATATCGACGCCTTCAGGCCGTCAAAGCTTCACAAAGGAGGGTTTCTCCTCTTCAGGTCCAACCCACGGGCGGAGGGGCTGAAAACCCTCTACCGAAAGGTCTCCAGGTCCGAATCCGGCGAGCTTGTGGAACAGTGGCTGTCACCCGACGATTTCCACAGGGAGTACGACAGCCTGATCTTTGAGGTCCGTGCCGACCTGTTCATCCCCGCCGGCGGCCGGCCCGAGACAGTCCATGACGGAAATTGGCGGAAATTTTTCCCGGAAGGCGGCGAACCGACTTTGCGGGCCATCGTGGAGGGCGCCAACTCATTTATTACCCCCGACGCACGCGTTCAACTTCAGAAAAGGGGGATTGTAATCATGCGGGACGCATCCGCCAACAAGTGCGGCGTCATCTCATCCTCCTACGAGGTCATCGCCAACCTCATAATGGGCGAAAAGGAGTTTCTGGCCAACAAGGAACGGTATGTTTCGGACGTAATCGAGATCCTGGAGAAGCGAGCCGCGGATGAGGCCCGCCTGATCCTGGACCGGTTCAAGGAGTCAAACGGAAAGCTTCTTTTCACTGAAATATCGGACGCCATCAGCGTTGAGATCAATGATCATTACGCCAGGCTCTTCAGCTACCTCCAGGACCACCCGAAGCTATTCGCAAACCGGCTTTTCCGCATGGCCCTTTTCAGCCATCTTCCCCGGTTACTGAGGGAAAACCGGAAGTACCACGCGAGGATCAACAAGCTTCCCGGGAAATACCGGTCCGCCATCCTCGCCAGCGAAATCGCATCATCCCTCACCTACCGGAGCAACCAGGATTCGGATTTCGAGGAGATGGTCAAGGGGCATCTGAAACGGGTATTTCATGACCAGGCCGGGCAGTGAATCCGGGGAGCGTTGCATGCGCCGGCATGGGAGTCCTTGGGTATCCCTTGCGTTTGCCAAGGTAAAGAGCAGTGACAAGACCCGCTACGCCGGCATTGATGTGGACAACTATTCCGCCGGCGAAATCCATAACCCCCATGCTCTGAAGCCATCCGCCGCCCCAGACCCAATGGGCGACCGGTGCGTAGACCACTATGGACCAGATGGCTGAGAAAAGGAGCATTGCGGAAAACTTCATCCTTTCAGCAAACGAACCGATGATTAGCGCCGGGGTGGGGATGAAGGACAGGACCACGGGAGGGAAAGGCGGCACAATTATTAGACATCAGGAAAATTTCGTGCGGAGGACCCCGCAGTCAGAATTGATCAATACGCGTACAACATTCCATACGGTCTGGACGATTTAGCATATAGCTTGATGAATTTTTCTCTTTTGAGAAGCTTCGCCTGTCTCGATTCAAACCCGAAGGCCTTGCAGTACCTGTGGACATACCTCTCGATGATTTTCCACTCATCGTCGGCCGGTTCGGTCATCCCGACCTCAGCCCCGACCTGGTTGATCTCAACCTCTCCACGGATGTAGATGGTGCCGCCGTGCATGCCGGTGCCTATGAAATAGGAGAGGCGCTGTGGTGGATTATCCTCGAAGAACTTGTTCAGAACGATAATACGGCCCCCGGCCATGTACTCCCCGAAGAAATCCTGCACTGTCCCGCCGATGACAATAGTGGGAACCTTCGCCTCATACTCCTTCATGTGGATCCCAACCCGGTATCCCACGTTGCCCCTGACGTAGATCTCCCCGCCCCTCATGCTGTAGCCGAGAACATCCCCGGCTGACCCGTGTATAATGATCTTCCCGCCGTTCATGGTGTTGCCGGTGGCATCCTGGACGTTTCCGAACACATCGATGGCCGGGCCGTCGAGCAGGGCGCCGAGATCCGATCCGGGCGTACCGTGGATCCTTATCTTTATCTTTTCCCTTTCAATGCCCCACAGGTTGGTTCCAATGTACCGCTGGCCGAAGACATTGCGGATTTCGAATTTCCTGGCGCCTTTCTCGGCCATGGCCCGGATTTTTCTGTTCAGATCCTTATAATGGACGCCCGCGGCATCGATCTGATGCCACTTTGCGGGGGAATAGGCGACCTTCTTCTTGAGCTTTTCGGCGAATGTCGCAGGCTCTTTTGTTTTAACGGTAATGACGACAGGATTCATTGTCCGGCTCCCCTTATTCCCAGAACCCCAAGTTCCCAATCCTCCAGACCGATCCCCCTTAGCTGCAGCCGGTTGCCGCGCACCGATTCGATGGAGTTTATACCCGCACACCCCAACATCTCCTTGATCTCCAGGCTCCAGGCCCGTAGCAGGTTCACCAGCGCCTGCGTGCCGATCTCGGGGTTGACCCTCTTGGACAGGTATGGATCCTGGGTGGTGATGCCCCAGGCACACTTGCCCGTGTAGCACTTCTGGCAGACGGTGCATCCCAGGGCCATTAAGGCCGCCGTGCCTATGTAAACGGCATCCGCTCCAAGCGCGATGGCCTTGAAGATGTCGGACGAGTTCCGGATGCCGCCGGAACATACGAGGGATGCCCAGTTGCGTATGCCCTCCTCCCTCAGCCTCGTGTCGACAGCCGCCAACGCAAGCTCTATGGGCAGTCCGACGTTGTCTCTGAGGATCTTTGGCGCCGCACCGGTGCCGCCCCGGACTCCATCGATGACGATAATGTCCGCTCCCGCCCTCACCATGCCGCTGGCAATGGCCGGGGCATTGTGAACCGCGGAGATCTTGACGGATACCGGTTTTCTATAATCAGTGGCCTCCTTGAGGGCGTGGACGAGCATTTGCAGGTCCTCGATGGAGTAGATGTCGTGGTGAGGGGCCGGGCTGATGGCGTCGGACCCCATCGGAATCATCCTCGTCTGCGAGATGTGCGCGGAGACCTTCTCGCCCGGAAGATGTCCGCCGATACCCGGCTTCGCTCCCTGGCCGATCTTGATTTCCACCATGGCCGCGTCATTGAAGTACTCCAGATCAAGGCCGAACCGGCCGGAAGCGCACTGAACGATGGTATTTGTCCCGAACTTGCGAAGCTCCCTGGGCCACCCGCCTTCACCGGTGTTAAACATGGTTCCGACCTCATGAGCGGCCTGAGCTAGGGATTTGAAGCAGTTATAGCTGATGGCGCCGTAGGACATGGCCCCGAACATGATGGGAGTGGAAAGGTCCACGTACGGATAGTCGGGGACCTCGAGATTTCCGTTCCTGATCTCGAGATGGTCGGCTTTTCTTCCCAGCCGGGTGCGAAGTTCCATGGGCTCCCGCAGGGGGTCGATGGAGGGGTTGGTCACCTGCGAGGCGTTCAGCAGGATATGATCCCAGTAATTCTTAAGAGGCTTGTCGCACCCCATACCCGTGAGCAGGACGCCTCCCGTCTCGGCCTGCTTCTTCAGGTCGCTGATGGACTCGCGGGTCCAGTTGGCGTTGGGCCGATACGTGTAGTCGTTCATCTTGATGACCAGTGCGTTGGTGGGACAGAGAACGGAGCATCTCTGGCATGCCACGCAGTTCTCCTCCCTGTGTACCATCAGATTGTTGCCGGCATCGTAGCTATATACGTCGAAGGAGCACTGGCGCTCGCAAACCCGGCACTGGATGCACCGGTTCTCGTCTCTTACAACGGAAAACTCCGGAAGAAGTGCGGTCCGCATCTATTAAACCTCCATAACAATTGTTCCGGGAATCTCCCGCCCGCCCTCGACGACATCGTGCCCTTCCGTACCTTTCAGGCGGGCTATGACCGGATGCCCCCCGGTCGGGATCCACACCTTGTCCAGTTCAGGACATACGAGGCGGATAGCCGATTCCTCGGATGAGGCGTATACGGTATCGCCTTTTATCCCGGCAACCATGGGCCTTAAGCGGATGCGGTCGGTGTGGGCGATCATCTCCCCATGATGGGCCACGATAATGGCGAAGGGACCGTTGAGCAGCAGTGAGCCGTAAGTATTCCGGATGGCCTCGAAATACTTCCTGTCGCCGGAATTCATACGGTCGATCTGCTCCCAGACCGGCGGCGAGAAGATGTCCATGACCACCTCGATGGGAAGACCGTGCTTCCTCTCCAGGAGGTCCACAGCGTAGGCCACGACCTCGGTGTCCGTCTGCATGGTGCAAACATAGCCGTACATCTCGAGAAACCTGCGGTTGGCGCCGTAGGACGAGATTTCGCCGTTGTGAACCACTGTCCAGTCCAGCAGTGACAGTGGGTGGGCTCCGCCCCACCAGCCCTGGGTATTGGTCGGAAATCGTCCGTGGGATGTCCAGATATAACCACGGTAGTGCTCCAGCCCGAAAAACTGGGCGATCTCCTCCGGGAATCCTACCCCCTTGAAAACCCCCATGTTTTTTCCGGAAGAAAAAACAAAGGCGCCTTCAATGGATGTGTTGATTTTAAATACCCTTCGCGTGACCAGGTCGTCCTCATCGACGATCTCATGTGTATCCTTGAGCTTGGGATGAACGAAATACCTATAGATATATGGGGGATTGATAATGGACTCTGTGGGAAATATGGGCACCTCCTCAGCGAAGCTGATATCGAAGAGCCTCTTGAGATAGGTTTCCGTCTCCTCGCGGCTGATCTTGGTGTCGAACATGATGTGGAGAGCGTAATCGTCGGGCCGGTCAGGATAGATGCCGTATATGGCAAACCCCGCCCCAAGCCCGTTGCCCCGCTCATGCATGTTGGTGATGGCCGTGATGCATTGCATGCCGGAAATGAGCTTCCCGGAGGTGTTCATCATCCCGAAGATGGAACACTGGGAGATGACCTTGTCGTCGTTGTACGGGTTGTTGACCCTTGAAAGGTTTTTCATGTCTGGTTCCTATGTTTTATGGTGTCGTAAAAAGTCCATCCATGCCTTTTAACTCCACGGGACCCGGCGCGCTGATCTACTCTATCACCCTGATTGGCTGCTTCATCTTCTCCTTGACCTCGTCCGGCAGGTGGACAGCGCCAAAATCGTGCGCCAGGAGGTGCTCGGAGAAGGATGTTGTCTTGACCTTGTTTCTCATCAGCCCAAGGTATATCCCGGCCCGGGCGACATTCCCCGCCATAACCATGCCCTTTATGACATCGTCCTTGAGGACGAGCCTGGCGTACTTACCCTCCTCATCCCTTATGATTTCCGTGAACCCTTTACGGTTCGGCCTTTTAAGAAACCCCGCCGAAACCATGGGAAACCCGAAAAAGTCAACCGAGTTCATATTCGTGGCCCACCGATGCCGGCTGGGAACCCCAGCCATATTGAGCCCCGCTATGCGCCCGCCGATATAGGCATTGGGCCAGAGGGGCAGGAGATGGTGGGCTCCCGTAACGAAATCGTGGGCATGGGAAGCGTCGCCGCAGGCGTAGACCCCCTCGATGTTTGTGGCCATATTGTCCTCGACCAGAAACCCGCCTCCTGTCCTGGTGGTATCCACCCCGATATCCGTCCCCTCGGCAAGTTCGGTCCGGGGCCTCACACCCACGGCAACCACCAGGAGATCGCAGGGAATTACAGTCCCATCCAGGAGGAGAACCTCTTCCACTTTACCCCTACCCTTACCTTTACCCTTTCCCTTACCCCTGATCTCCATGATGGAATTACCCAGGAGAATCTCCACCCCTTTCTTCCGAAAGGCATCAGCGGCAAGCCGGGATGATGTCTCATCGGAAACAAGGGAAAGGACCCTGTCGGCAAGTTCCACTACGGTGACCCGGTCAACAACCTTTGAAAGGGCCTCGGCAGTCTTGGTGCCGATGAGGCCGGCGCCCAGCACAACGGCGTTTTTTACCCTGCCGAGCCGTCTTTTCACCTCCAGGCTCTGGTCCAGGGTGATCATGGTGGTGACGCCGCCCAGGTCCGCTCCCTCCATGGGAGGTATGAAGGGCGACCCTCCGGTAGCAAGCAGGAGCTTATCGAATCTCAGGTTCCTGGAACCGTTCCCCTTCTCACCCTCGATACGCACCGACCTCCTGTCCAGGTCCAGGGAGCCGGCCTTGAATCCGAGAAAAGGTTCCACCGAATGCTTCCGATAGAAGTCCCTGGGGCGGTAGTCCATCCCCCTCCGATCGACATCCCCCTCCAGGAGGTGCGTTATAAGGGGCCTTGAATACGTGTGATGCTTTTCGTCGGCAAGAATCGCGATACTCCCCTCACGGTCCTCCCTGCGGATTCCCTCGACACAACCGATCCCGCCGGCTGAGTTGCCTACTATCAGGTAGTCGTATTTCTTAACGGCCATGTTTTTTCCTTTTTTCCCAGCTTCCAGTGTTATTTATTCTTAATCCTCATCGACCACATAGAGCGCCTCGTTGGGGCACATCTCCACGCAGGCGGGTATCTCTCTGTCGGGGCACATGTCGCACCTTGCGGCCACGTTCCTCTCCCTGCGATCAGGCCAGATAGCACCCTTGGTGCAGGTGAGGACACATGTCCAGCAACCGATGCACCTATCCGGGTCGTGGATGATCTCTCCGGTCCTCTCGTCCTGGTAAATAGCGCCGGCGATGCAGGAATAGGCGCAATACGGCTCATCACAATTCCGGCACTGAAGAGCGAAGGATACGGGACCGACCTCCTCCACGATGATCCGCGACGCCGGCGGCATCTCCTCCTTGAAGGTTTTAATAATATTTTTCGACCCGGAATGCTCGACCTGACAATAGACCTGGCATAGCCGGCACCCGATACACACTTCCTCTTTTGCGTAAATCCTCTTCACTGGATCCTCCAGCAGCCGAAGGGAACAGTACCATGAGAGAAAAGAGATCGGCCTCTCAGGTTCCTGTCCGGATTCCGATTTTTTTAAAGCAGTTGGATTTTCATGACCGGGCAGGTGATATCTTCGCTGCCGGAATTCAATGCAAATGACAGGCCAGAAAACAGCCCGAAATTTTCATCTTTTAATTCAAAGGATTACATTATCTGAATGCCCCTTGTGCCAATTTTCGTGTAAGAACATAACACACTTGTTTACAATTAGTAAACTTGTGGGTTTGCAGGAG
>JAADHJ010000034.1 GCA_013151915.1 Deltaproteobacteria bacterium | reverse complement strand
TCCCAAAAACACAAAAACCCGGCTGGAAACCGGGTCATAAAGGGCCTTCTGCCGGGTTCTGTAATCAACGAGGGAACACCCGAAGGCGGCGGTGGTCGTCCCCTGGTTCGAATAGATAACCCTCTCAATGCTTTTTGTGCTAAGGGAGCCGCCCAGGACAAGGACCTCATCGTTGTTGACGGCAACGGCCGAGTGGTACATTCGGGGAAAGGCGAGCGTCCCGGCGAAATCGAATCCTCCGGATTCGCTTAACTGCAGGTCAAGGCTGCTCACTACGCCGTCCGCAACGGAGACGGACTGCTGTGTCTTCTCCATGATGACCACGCCGCCGGTAATGGCCTGCACCGTGATGTCGCATCCACCCTTAAGGTCCAGTTTTCCGAGACTCAGGCTGCCGTCATTCCCTGGAGAATCCCAGGTCTGGGAAGTATCCCCGCAATCTACAATGGTTCTGATGGTACCTATGTAGGCAGTACCGACAGGGGCGTCAAGCACCGACATGTCCAGCAGATTCTCCCAATTTTGAGGAAAGGTGATGTTTAAGGATAGCTTCCCCGTCGGGTTCTCTCCGCCACAAGCCGATACAACCATGACGATTGCCACGACGACGAGACGAAACAATGTCCGATGGAACACCGTCACCAGGTTACCTCCACCTGCGTCCCGCCGCCGCGCGTGGAACCGGCGACCACAGCCAGCAGGACAACTCCACCTACAACAAGGTACCACCTGAGGTGACCGGCTGCCCGGGATCCATCCGAAACCTCTTCACCCAGACCTCCGGCTTCAGGCACATTGAGAAAATAGCCCGGGTCGGCTGAGGTTCCACTGCTGCTGTTCCATTCCAATGGTGTGAGCATGGAGAGCAAACGAGTCGACCGGGCCGGGGGCTGTTTTCCGCCGGCCGCGAGGATCCCCTGGGAGACCGGAGAGCCCTCGCTGTTGATGAGGGTCGCCTTTAATTCGTCTTCGTCTATCCATCCGAGGACCACATAATCAACTCCCAGTTTCTGCGCCAGTTGGGCAAGCGAGCCGGTATCTCCCGACATCACCCGATCGGCGAAAAATCTCTCCGGTGGAGCGGTTGGTCCTGCAGGTACGAGATTAAATCTTACCTTTATTGTCTGCCACTCTTCGAGGATAATCTTTTTTCGATCCGCCTCGTATCCCGGCCTTTGAACCTCAATGAAATGCGGACCAGGGGCAAATTCCAGGTTCCGGATCGGGGCCTTACCCATGTCCCGACCGTCAATAACCACCCGGGAAGCCATCGGGTCTCCCTCGACGGAAATCGTCGACCGTGGACCTGAAACAACCCGCCCGCGGGCCTTTTCAAACCGTCCGATAATCTCAGGAGAATACCGATCCTGGGTTAATAAGGCATCAGGTCTGATGGCGGCGGCGGCGATAAAAGCATCGTCAAAATGATCGTCACCCAGTGCCCTCCTGTCCATCCCCGCCAGCAGCAGGCTTTCGAAGAGGGTGTCCGCCTGCAGGGCCGTGTCGGGAAGGGCGGAGATAAGGGGGGTGATTTTTTCCAGCAGGTTCAGTGAGCCGCGAAAATCAAAACGGTAATAGGATGCCCAGGCATCGTCCATAACTTCACGGGACCTACCCCTCAGACCGAGGGCTGCCGCCCGGATGGACTCATCGAGGGCGCTCGTCTCCTCCAGCCAGTCCAGAAGGATCTTATCAGTGACCTTCTCATCCTTCGTCAGAAGCATGGGATCCGCGTTTACCCTGTTAACCGCCTCGGTCCATACTGTTCCAAGGTCGGCGGGAAGGGGAGATGGCGGACCGATGATCGCGATGGTAAAAACCCCGCCGGCGGCGAACAGGGGAGAGGTCTGAAGCAGCAGGAAAACCGGCACGAGCGCTGTTGCGACTATTTTAATGAATAAGCGGAGGTTCCTCATCATTATCCTCATCCTCTGAAAAGCCCGTTTGACTCCCGAAATTTTCCTCATCATCCCAGCGCCTGAGGGTGCGGTAATCTCTGACCCGCCTTCCCACATAGGTATATAGAAACAGCAAGGTTATCAGGGCCCATACCGAAGCCGTGCTGGTTATGACCGGCACCCACATCGCCTTAACTCTGGCGTACTGCCGAAAGCCGTTCAGCAACTCACCAAAGGAAATATTATAGGCGCTGTTAACTGCCTGGGCCATGCTGCCCTTCTCCAAAAACGCCGTGACAAGCCTTGCCACGGCGTCATTCCCGTATCTCCTCATGAGGTATTGAACGAAAAGGTAGCTTTGGGCATAAGCGACCTCCGCCCGGGAGGGATCCTCCGGAAAGCGAACGTTCAGCGACTCAAGTGGAATTGTGTTTTGGGTCACCTCGGCCCAGGAAAGCCGAAGAAGACGGGGAAGTCCCATTTCTCCCGAGATAAAAGTCGCGATGCCTTCGGAAAGCCACCTCGGAAACCGGGCATCCCATTTGTTCTCCGCCTCACCCATGACGAGATGCACTATCTCGTGTTCAAGCAGAGACCAGTATTGCCTCCCCGATTCCCCAAGCGCGCCTGGGGTCATCAAAATAACCACCCCGTAGCGTGGATAGGTAAGGGCGCCCGCCCATTCGGGAGCTGAGGAAGCAGCAGGCTGGAGTGAAACAAACTCCTCCTTGCTGCCCGCGAGAAAAATCGAATACGGCCCCCCCACCGGAAGCCCCAGTAAACCTGAAACCTCTTCCAGAAATTGGGAGGCTTTCATCAGGACATCCTCAGCCAGTTTGGTCGAGCGCCCGCGATACTTGACCTCAACGGGGGGGTCCGACAAAACCTTCCAGGCATCGTCATGCAGAGGTTTTGCAGGGGCAGTTGCCACGGTCAGCTGTAAAACGGCCGCAAGCACCAACAGGATAAGCGGAATACGGATTTTCAATGGAGCCTCTCAGCGATATCGTCCATGGCCAGTCCACTTACATCCAGGACCTTATTCCGGGATTTTTCGCCTGATACGATCCGAATCCTGCTCCGTGCTATTTTAAGCGTTTTTGATACGAGTTTAACCAGAGCGGTATTCGCCGCGCCCTCAACCGGCGGCGAGGTCAACCGTACTACGAGAACGCCGTCTTCCCATCCTTCAATAGCTTCTCTGGATGACCTTGGCTTCACGCGAACGTGGATACGGACGTTGTCCGGACCGCTCTCTTTTTCATGTCGGCGACTCATAGATAATCCTGATGCGAATGGGGGAACATCATGGACGGAGTCCACGGATAAAACCTTAAATCTTGGGGTTAAGGAACGGCGCACCGTGACAGGACGTATTGTTTCACCACAGTGCAGCCGCTTGGAGGCTGCCCTGTGGTGTGACCTTCGATCGGTCACGCCCTTCGATCACGCCATCGGCGTGACTGTGGTAAATTGACTTTAAGGAAGTGCCAGTTATTTCACCATGGTTTCACGTCCAGGTACTCATTTCCAGGATGAACCGACTTTCTTAATATCTGGATCATCCGGGAAATGAGTACCTGGATGTGGAGTGGATCATACCCCACCATTCGTCATCGCGAGCTGTAACCCATGCGAAGCGATCCCATAGCAGCCGGAGGGCGCCGTGACGATCTTTTCAGCTCCGCCCGGGATTGCCGCGTCACTCTCGTCTCCCTCGATGCTCCTCGCAATGACAGCAAAATAATAATTTAAGGTACGCATTATCCGGATGAACCTAATATCTATTCTTTGATAGGGTCGTAAAAAGTCCATTCATGGCTTTTTACTTAACGGAAAGCGAAAAGTGTCATTTTCACTTTCCTTACAAATCAACAATTTGCGATGCAAGTTGTTGATTTGGGCGCCCCAAATGGGCGCCTTGATGACTTTTTACAAAGTCATCATTCTTTGCTGACAAGATACTTGACGTTCTTCGCGTTGGCCATCTCCTCCTCAATGGCC